>JAZNGI010000036.1:0-26973 GCA_045576375.1 Eubacteriales bacterium | reverse complement strand
GTTCCCTGGCGGGGCGTTCTCACCGCCGTGGTTCCCGCTCTGGGAGAGATCAATCAGCTTTCCTCGGATCTGTTGGCGGGGACGGACAGCCAGGTGATGGACGTGGAGGGAGTGAAGATCGGCGCTCTGGTGTGCTTTGATTCTGCCTTTCCCGCTCTCAGTCGGGACGCGTGCCTGGACGGCGCCCGGCTTTTGGTGCTGGCCACCAACGATTCCTGGTATAAGGATTCCCCCGCCACGGTTCAGCATTTGAGCCAAAGCGTGCTCCGTGCCGTGGAGAACCGAAGAAGCGTGGCGGTGGCCGCCAATTCGGGAATTTCCGCTTTCATTTCCCCTCAGGGGCAAGTGACCTCCCTTTTAGAGCCCTTGGTGGAGGGGACCCTCACCGACGAGGTGGGCGTTCATTCTTCCCTTACGCTCTATTCTTTATGGGGAGATGCGCCCCTTCTTATTGCTTGCACCGCCCTTTGTTTTGCCGCATTTTTGACGAGAAAAAAAGGAATTGCTCATGAAAGCCAATGAAACGCCTCTGAGCTCCAAGGAAATGGCCCGCATTCGGGGCACCGTGGAGGAAGTGATCTACCGCAACGAGGACAACGGCTACAGCGTTGCTGTGATCGATTATGAAAACGAGCCCGTGACCGCCACGGGCATTATGCCCCGCATCCGTTTGGGCAACGAAGTGAATCTCATGGGGGAGTGGGTGAACCACCCCCAGTACGGCCGACAGTTCAAGGTGCATTTTTTTGAGCTTGCCGTGCCCGAAAACGCCGAGGGAATGCTCAAATATCTGTCCTCCCGCACGGTGAAGGGCATCGGCCCCAAGACCGCCAAGCGCATTGTGGAGCAATTCGGCGCCTCCAGCTTTGACGTGATTGAAAACGACCCTGCGCTTCTTGCCACCGTCCGCGGCATTTCCCCCGAAAAGGCGCAGCAGATCAGCCGTGATTTTCGGGAGCAGTTCGGCATGAGAAACATTATGATGTTTTTCGGGGAGCATTTCGGCCCCACCACCTCCATGAAGATCTACAAGCGCTTCGGCAACAACGCGGTGGAGCTGATTAAGACCAACCCCTATCTTCTCTGCGAGGAGATCTACGGCATCGGCTTTGAGCGGGCCGACCGTTTGGCCATGAGCCTGGGAGTTGCTCCCGACGCACCCAGCCGCGTGGAGTCGGGCATTTTGTATCTGCTCCACTACAACGCCGCCGCCAACGGGCACGTGTATCTGCCCTTGGAAAAGCTCACCGACGCGGCCTGTGCCTTGCTTTCCTGCCCCAAAGAGGCGGTGGAGCGGGGAATCGAAAGTCTTTGCGGCGTGCGGCGGCTGATGATGCGCGCCCTGCCCGACCATACCGCCGTATATACCAAGCGGGCCTACGATGCGGAGCAGATCTGCGCAAGGAAGCTGCAGCTTCTCAGCGACACCGATCTTTACGGAAGCATTGAAGGGGCCGAGGCGCTGATCGACGACACCCAGACGGTGGAGGGGATCGCCTACGCTCCTCAGCAGAAAAGCGCCATTTTAGGCGCCATTCACCACGCCCTCACGGTGATCACGGGGGGGCCCGGCACGGGAAAGACCACCATTATCAAGGCGGTGCTTCGCATTTTCTGCCAGTTGGGGCTGAAGGTGGCCCTGGCCGCTCCCACGGGGCGCGCCGCCAAACGGATGAGCGAGGCCACGGGAAGCGAGGCGAAAACCATTCACCGTTTGTTGGAAATGGAATTTTCCGAAACGGAGGAGCCCCGCTTTTTCCGGGGGGAGGACAATCCCTTGGACAAGGACGTGGTGATCATTGACGAGCTTTCCATGATCGACGTGTTTTTGTTTTCTTCCTTGCTCAGCGCTCTGCGCCCCGGCACCCGCCTGATCCTCATCGGAGACAGCGATCAGCTTCCCAGCGTGGGGGCGGGAGACGTTTTGCGGGACATCATTGCCGCAGAGAAATATCCCGTGTATCGCCTGGAGCGGATCTTCCGCCAGGCGGAGGAAAGTCGGATCGTGGTGAACGCCCACCGCATCAACAACGGGGAATATCCTCTGCGCTCGGACAGAAACGGAGACTTTTTTTTGATGGAGCGCCCCAGCGCCCAGGCCACGGTGCAGACGGTGATGGAGCTTTGCGCCAGCCGCCTTCCCAAAACCTACGGCAAGGAGGTGCTGGAGGGCGTGCAGATCTTGTCCTGCACCCGAAAGGGCCCCTTGGGTACCTACAATCTCAACGCTCTCTTGCAAAACACCCTCAATCCCGCCGCGCCCGAAAAGAAGGAGCACAGGTTTCGGGAGACGGTGTTTCGCACGGGGGACAAGGTGATGCAGATCACCAACAATTACGATTTGGTGTGGACCCTTCGGGAGGAGGAGTCCGTCAGCGGGGCGGGGGTGTTCAACGGGGATATCGGCCTGGTGTGCGACATTGACACGGACGGGGAGACTCTGTGGGTGGATTTTGACGGCAGGATCGCCCAATACGATTTTTCTCAGTTGGACGAGCTGGAGCACGCCTGGGCCATTACCGTTCACAAATCCCAGGGAAGCGAGTATCCCGTGGTGATCTTACCCGTGTTTGATCCTTCCGTGATGCTTGCCACCCGCAATCTTCTTTACACCGCCATCACCAGAGCCAAAAAAATGGTGATCTTAGTGGGCAAGCAGGCCTCGGTGTGCCAAATGGTGGATAACAACAAGATTACGGGGCGCTACACCGCCCTGTCCCTGTTGTGACGGAGAAAGCTGCCAAAAAAAGACAGGGAGAGATCCGATCGGAAACAACGGTCGGATCTTTTTTTGCGAGAAAAAAATCCGGATGAAACCCGCTTGCCGCGGCTTCCATCCGGAGAACGTGCATAAGAAATTATTTCTTTTTGCCTCTGGCGCTGACGGCACCTTCGGGCCGGATCTCTCCCGCTTTCAGCAGGGACACCTTGGTGAGGAAGGGGCCCACCAGCTCATAGATCAGCACGGAGAAGAGGGTGATGTTTGCCACCACCGTTCCCGCAGAGCCCAGGGCTTCGGCTTTCATGGCCATTCCCAGGGCAACGCCCGCCTGGGGAAGCAGGGTCACGCCCAGATATTTCACAATGGAGGGAGGGCAGCCCACGGCTTTGGCACTGCCGTAAGAGCCGAAATATTTGCCCGCGGAGCGCATCACGATATACACCACGCCCACGAGAACGATCATAGGATCGCGGAAGATGGAAAGCTCCAATTCGGCGCCGCTGATGACGAAGAACAGGATAAACAGAGGGGCAGTCCAGCGATCCAAACGGTCCATCAGTTCTTCGGAGAAGTCGCAAACGTTGCAGAACACGGTGCCCAGCATCATACAAACCAAAAGGCTGGAGAAGGCCACGTGAACGCCGCCGATCTCAAATTTGAGCATGGACAGGGCCACGGTGAGCAAAACGAAGGTGACGCTCATGGCCAGACGCTTGGAGCGGGAATGGAAGAAACGCTCGAAGAAGCTGAACAAGAAGCCCATCAACGCACCCAGCGCCAGAGAAAGCACCACTTCCAGCAGGGGCTCCAGGAGAATGGAGAGCAGGCTCACCTGACCCGAGATCAGCGCCTTTGCCACGCCGAAGGACACGGCAAACAGCACCAGACCCACGGCATCGTCCAGCGCCACGATGGGCAAAAGAATGTCGGTGAGAGGGCCCTTGGCCTTATATTGCTTCACCACCATCAAAGTAGCGGCGGGAGCGGTGGCCGAGGCAACGGCACCCAGCACGATGGCGGCGGGCAGGGGAAGAATGTCGGGAATGAGAAAATGCAGACCGATCAGGGCGGCGTCTACCAAGACCGTGGCGGCCACGGCTTGCAGAATGCCGATGACGGTGGCTTGCTTGCCGATCTGCTTGAGCTGGGCCAGACGAAACTCGTTGCCGATGGAAAAGGCAATGAAGCCCAGAGCCACGTCGCACAGCACGGAGTAGCTCTCAATGTCTTCCATGCTGATAAAGCCCAGGCCCGAAACGCCGAAGGAGCCCAGCAGATAGGGGCCGATGAGAATGCCTGCCACCAGGTAGGCGGTGACGGCGGGAAGCTTCACCAGTTTTGCCAGGCGGGACAGCATCAGTCCGGCAAACAGGGCGATGGATAAGCTTAACAAAAGTTGCATAACTAACGACCTTTCACAAAGTTGTAGGGGAATTGGGGCAAATCCCAAACCAAGCACAGAGTATAGCACAAACAGCGAATTTTGTCAAATGTTTTTTATTATCACACAAAAAGATTTTCAGTTGACATAACGCGCATTTGTGGGCAAAAAAAGGGTACGGCGTTTTTGCCGTACCCATAGGAAGCATAACGATCAGAACACCTTTTGGGCGATCTCGTCGATGACGCCCAGATCCCAGGCCAGGCGGCTGGCAACGTATTTATCCCGAATGTCCTTGGTGGCCTTGAAGCAATCCTTCAGGCAAGCGGGGTCGATGCCGATCTCCTCCACGGACTTGGGAGCGCCGATGAGATCCATCAGAGCTTCCACGGTCTTGGCGTCGGGCAGTTCCTCTTTCATAATGGTGAGGATCTCATCCCAGTCAGCAAGGATCTTCTCAAGACGGGCGGCGTGCTTTGCCGCATCGTACTTGCCGGCGCCTGCTTCGGCTTCGATCATGGTCTCTGCGGCGGAGTTGAGAAGCTTTCTCAGAGAGTCCGACCAATCGGCAAAGGAGAAGTTCTTCACGTAGTTGAGCGCTTTTTCTTTATCGGGGGTGAGCTGTTTGAGCTGATCGTAGACCTTCAGAGACAGAAGGGTGGCGATGCCGCACTGAATACCGTGGAGATCCACGGGGGTGTTAAATTCCAGGCCGCGCATATCCCACACGTGGGAGAAATAATGCTCCATGCCCGAAGCGGGACGGCTCATGCCGGCATAGTTCATGCCGATGCCCGCGATCATCATTCCTTCCATAACGCTCTTGACGGAGTCCTTATCTCTGCGCATCAGACCTTCGGCGCCGTCCACCACCTTTTTCAGGGCGGTGCGCACCAGGCCTGCCACGTTTTCACAGTAATACTCCCCGATGAGAAGCTGAGCGATCCTCCACTCGCAGATGGAGATGTACTTGGCGATCATATCGCCCACGCCTGCCTGCAGCATCTTCATGGGGGCGTTGCACAGAATGTCCAGATCGCCGATCACGGCAAGGGGGCACATACTGTCTAAGGACACCTTCAGACCGTCTCTTGCCATGGAAGAGGTGGCGGAAGCGTAGCCGTCCATGGAGGGGGCGGTGCCCACGATGATATAGGGACGGCGGGAGGTTCTGGCAAGAATCTTGCCGATGTCGTTGATGACGCCGCCGCCCACGCCCACGATGAGATCGCAGGAATGGTCGTAGTGCATCACGGCGCTGCCAACGCTGAACTCGTCGGGCTCCAGATGCTCTTTTTTAAAGCAATACTTGGAGTGGGCGATCCCCGCCTCGTCCAAGATCTTTTCCGCGGCCTCTCCTGCTGCCTCGTAGGTATGGGTGTCGCACAGAAGGAACACTTTGGTGCCGCCGTATTTCTTCACCAGGTCGGGCAGAGCCTTGAGGGCGCCGCTTTCGATGATCACGTCTTTCACCAGGGCAAAGTGCTTTTTGCCGCATTCGCAGAGAAAGCCGTCGTTATTGAGAAGTTGGGTAATGCTTGCTTTGGTCAGATCCATTTGCGAAAAGTCCTCCCAATGGTTTTTTAAAATTTCTGCATTCTATTATAAAACATCCCTCGCCGTTCGTCAAGGGCTTCGGCGGGAAAATCCGAAAGGATCAGGCTTTGGCTTCCAGGGCCTGCTCTTCTTGGGGCGTGAGTTCCCGCCACTGACCCCGTTTTAAAGAGGGATCGAGAGCGAGGGGGCCGAAGGTGATGCGCTCCAAATAGGTGATCTGATTGTGGACGGCCTTGGCCATCCGCTTGATCTGATGGTATTTGCCCTCGGTGAGGGTGATCTCCCCTTGGGTTTGGCTTTGAAGGACGATGCGGCAGGGGAGGGTGACTTCTCCCGTTTCTAAGGCAATGCCTGCTTCCAATGCCGCCACGTCTTGCTGTGACAGGGGGAATTTCACCCGAAAGGCATAGGTTTTTTCCACGTGGTGCTTGGGGGAGAGAAGCCGATGGGCCAGGGGGCCGTTATTGGTGAGAAGCATCAGCCCCAGGGTGTTGCGGTCCAGCCTGCCGCAAGGGAAGAGGCCCGCCTTGCGGTATTGCTCGGGCAAAAGCTCCATCACCGTGGGGGCGCCGGGATCGTCGGTGGAGCTCACGTAGCCCTCGGGCTTATTGAGCATGAGATAGAAAAACTTTTTATAACGTACGGGCTCTCCGTTGAGACAGAGGGTCTGGGTTTCGGGGTCGATGGGATCGCTTGCCTTCAAAACGGGGGTTCCGTCCAGAGTGAGGGCTCTTTTTTTTACCAGCAAGGCGCTTTCCTTGCGGCTGCAAAGCCCCAGCTCGGAGAGAAGCTTATCGATCCGCATGGCAGTTCCAGGGGGCCTGGCCGTCTGCGCTGTCAACAAAGGCATCGAAGGTGGAAAGGTTGTTTTTGTCCTTCACGGCGTAGACCAAAAAGCCCGCTTCTTTGGCTACTTTTCCAAAGGAGAAGGAATCTTCAAACACCGCGCAACGGGCGGGGGGCGTTTTCAGCTTTTTTGCCACCGCCAGATAGATATCGGGGCTGCTTTTTCCCTTGCCCACGTCCCGATCGGTGAGAAGGCAGGAAAAATACGGTTTGATCTTCAGACGGGAAAGGACTTTTTTTGCTTCTGTCTTGGAGGCGATGGTGGCAATGCCCATGGGGATATTCTGCGCCTTCAGCTCTTTGAGATAGTCCTCCACGCCCGCCTTGAGAGGGGCTTTTTCGGTGTAGATCTGCCGTGCCGTTTTTTTCAGTCCTTTGTAAATCTCTTCCACGGTCTCGTCCATGGTGAAGCGGTTTTTCAGATAAAAGGCGGCTTCGCGCATGGTGATGCGCTCCAGATTTCGCTGGGTTTCTTCGTCGGGAGTGATGTCCCAAGGCTCCAAAAAGGTGCGGCCCAGGGTTTTCCAATGTTCCATGGAGTCGATGAGGGTGCCGTCCAGGTCGAAAATGGCGGCTTGGAAAGGGAGATCAGCCATGGTTTTCCTCCAAAAGTTTCAGAATCGTTTCGGGGGCTTCCCGAAGAAAGATCAGAACCGTGCCTCGGCGGATGCGCACACGGGCGGTTTTTTCGGTGAATTCGTTGCTGATGCCCAGGGGAAAGAAGGGGGAGAGGGTGCCCTCAAAGGGGTATTTGAGCCCCTCCAGGGAAAGCTGCGCCTCGCCGCCGAAGGCAAAAAGGCTCACGGTGCCCCGTTGCCCGGGGAGAAAGGAGAAATCGCCACTGACGGCGAACACGCTTTGCTCTCGGCCCGCTGCACAGCTGAGAACTCCCTGTTGAGACAGCCGTGCCAGGGTGGAAAGGTTGGCAAAGGAATGATCCTCCCTTTTGCCTCCCAGGCCGCCGTAAAGAAGGAGCTTGTCACAGCCCTTCTCCAGGGCCAGTTTGGCGGCAAGAAGGGTGTCGGTATCGTCTTTTTCCTTGGGATAGACCTTCACTCCGGGGGTGTCGGGCACGAAGCCCAGAGAGTCAAAGTCGCCCAGAATATAATCGGGGCAGAGGCCCCGCCGTTTCATTTCTTCAAAGCCTCCGTCGGCGGCAACGGACAGACAGCCCGGGGGAAGAGGGGTGCGTGAGGTCACGTCTCCCGCGGCAAAGACAACACAGATCTTATGCTTCATATCGTTTTCCCTGTCGCACGTCGTGCGTTTCAAAATAGGCCTTCACGGCGTTTAAAGTTCCTTTTTTATCGGCGCTCCAAAGGGGAGCGATCAGGCGCTTTTTTTCTCCGTCTCCCGTGAGACGGTGGATCACGCATCGGGGCGGCAGATGCTCCACGGCCAAGGCCAACAGATGCAGATATTCCTCTCGGCTCAGGGCAAGGTAGGGCATTTGGGCCAGGGGAGTGCCCTGCAGGACGTGGAGAAGCTGGAGCTTTACCCCGTGGCTTTCCTCTCCCGCCAGCTTCACCGAAGAGAGAAGATCGGTCTCTGTTTCTCCGGGCAGGCCCAGAATGAGATGGGTGATCACCTCCAGGCCTTCTTGCTTTAAGCGGCGGCAGGCATCGGTGTACACGGCGGTGGGATAGCCGCGGTTGAGAAGGCGGGCGGTGGCGTCGTTGGCGGTTTGCAAGCCCAGCTCCACCCACACGGGCTTTTCCCGGTTGAGCCGGGAGAGGAGCGCCACCGTTTCCCGGGGCAAACAGTCGGGGCGGGTGGCAACGGAGAGCACCTCCACCGAGGGATCGCTCATGGCTTCGGTGAACAGAGGTTCCAGCACTTCGGGGGGAGCGTAGGTGTTGGTGTAGCTTTGAAAATAGGCAATGTAGCCGCGTTGAGAATGGTTTTTCAGTTTGCTTTCCACCAGTTTTTTTGCCTCCTTGAGCTGTTGACAGATGCTCAGTCGGGAGGATTGGCAGAAGGCGCCCGATCCGTCGGCGCAGAAAATGCAGCCTTGTCGGGACAGAGTGCCGTCCCGATTGGGGCAGGAGAGCCCCGAGGAAAGGGGCAATTTATACAGCTTTTTGCCAAAACGGCGCAACAGATGGGCCGAGAGAGAATTGTATCGTTCCATAAGTATATTTTATATGATGAAGGAATTTTTGTCAAGAAGGGGCGCAAAAAACGGGGGAGTTGGTAAAAAAGTGTTGACAAAAGATGTCGAATCCTGTATGATAGTGGCAAGATGATAGAGGCGCGGTGTCTACCGAGGGGGCAAAAAAGAACGGACGGGTTCTGCCCTTGCCGAGAGAGGCCGCCGAAGCTTCCCTGTTCCGTCTGAGGCAAGGAGGCTGGGCCGCGGGAGAAGATCTTGCGGACTGTCACATTCCGTGGAGCGCTATCGACCGTTGGGGCAATTTTGCCGTGAAGCGTTCCGTGCTTCGCGGTTTTTTTATCATCAAAAATAAAAAAAGGAGAACTCCTATGAAGAAGACCTTTCTCAAGCTTGCGGTGATGCTGTTGGTTTGCTTCGTGCTGTGTCCCCTGCTGGTATCGGTAGTGGCGGCAGAAGCCGAGCCTTCCTCCGCTCCTGCAAGCAGTGCTCCCGCTTCCTCTGTTGCAACGGAGGAAAGTGCCGGCGGGCACGCTTATGATGAGGCCTGTCCCTATTGCGGCGGCAGTGCCGAGGGCTGCGACAATTGCGAGGGCGGACGGATCACCTCCGACAGCAATTTCTTCGGCTCCGTTTGGGCCTTGCTTCCTCCCGTGGTGGCCATCGTTCTGGCGCTGATCACCAAGGAAGTGTATTCCTCCCTTTTCGTGGGTATCGTTACCGGCGGTCTGCTTTATGCAAACTTTAACGTTGAAGGTGCCTACAACGCCATTGTGAACGACGGCTTCATCGGCTCGCTGGCCGATTCGGGCAGCATCGGGATCTTAGTGTTCCTGGTGGTGCTGGGAACCATCGTGATCCTGATGAACAAGGCGGGCGGCTCTGCCGCTTACGGCGCCTGGGCCAAGAAGAACATTAAGACCAGAAGCGGCGCCATGCTTTCCACCTTCGGTTTGGGATGCCTGATCTTCGTGGACGACTATTTTAACTGCCTCACCGTGGGCGGCGTGATGCGCCCCGTGACGGATGCCCACAAGATCTCCCGCGCCAAGCTTGCCTACATTATTGACGCCACCGCGGCGCCCGTGTGTATGATCGCTCCCATCAGCTCCTGGGCGGCGGCCGTGTCCGGCGTGATTGAAGGCCAAAACGGCTTGACCCTGTTCATCCAGGCCATTCCCTACAACTTCTATTCTCTGTTGACCATCGCCATGATCGTGATGATCACCACCATGAAGTTTGACTTCGGCCCCATGAAGAAGCATGAGAAGAACGCAGTGGAAAACGGCGATCTTTACACCACTCCCGAGCGTCCCTACGCTAACGTGGCAGAGGAAAAGATCTCCTCCAAGGGCAAGGTTATTGATATGCTTCTGCCCGTGGTGATTCTCATTCTTTGCTGTGTGGGCGCTATGATCTACAGCGGTTACACCGACGGCGGCGCCGAGAACCTCATTGACGCTTTTGCCAACTGCTCCGCCAGCATTGCTCTTGCCTGGGGAAGCATCGTGGCGCTGATCCTCATTATGCTCTACTATCTGGTGCGAGGCGTGGTGAGCTTCAAGGACATGATGGGCTCTCTCCCCGAGGGCTTCAAGGCCATGGTGCCTGCCATTTTGATCCTCACCTTTGCTTGGGCGCTGACCTCTATGACCGGTATGCTGGGCGCGAAGTTCTTCGTGTATAACATCATCAGCTCCGGCGCATCCGCCCTTCAGGCAATGCTTCCCGCCATCATCTTCCTCATTGCCATCGGCTTGAGCTTTGCCACCGGCACCTCCTGGGGCACCTTCGGCATTCTCATTCCCATCGTCACCGCCGCCGGCTTTGAAGGCGAGCTCTTGGTGATCGCGGTTTCCGCCTGTCTGGCAGGTGCGGTGTGCGGCGACCATTGCTCTCCCATTTCCGACACCACCATTATGGCTTCCACGGGCGGCCAGTGCGAGCATCTCAACCACGTGACCACTCAGCTTCCCTATGCACTCTTCGTGGCCGGCGTGTCCTTTGTGGGATACGTTCTGGCGGGAATCCTGCAGAACTGGCTGATCGTTCTCCCCTTGATGCTTGTGGTGCTCTTTGCTTCCCTGATGGTGATCAAACAGCTCTCCAAGGACAAATAAAAAAGATCCATACGGATAAAAACGCCTCCCCATCGGGAGGCGTTTAATTTTATGAAGCAAGCATTTTTTCCAGATCGGAAAGGGTGGTGGAGCGGGCAACGTAATCCCGACGGATGCACAAGGGGTCGTCGGAAGTGGAGTAGCTCCTGCCGCCGCTCATCAAAAGGCCGAAGGAATAGTACTCCCGGGCGATCTTCAGGCTGAGGGAGGAATATCTTCCCGAGGGGTAGCACAAAACGAAGGGCTCCTTATTCAAAAGCTCGCACAGCATTTTTTTGGAGCGGGAGAATTCCTCCCGAAGCTGATCCTCCGAGAGCTCGTCCAGATAGGGGTGGGTGGCGGTGTGGCTCTGAAAGGACACCAAGCCGCTTTGGTTCATTTGAGTGATCTGTTCGCGGGTGAGAAAACGCCCTCCCCCCACGCTTTCGGTGATGAGGAAGATATTCACCTTGACCTTGTACTTTAAAACAAGGGGATACAGATGGAGATAGTTATCGTCGTAACCGTCGTCAAAGGTGAGGAGAATGGGTTTTTGGATCTGATGGGCATAGGGAAGATCCTCAAAGAAAATGGGAGTGTAGCCCTCGTTTAGAAGCCACACAATCTGTTGCTCCATCTTTTCGGGGGAGACGAACAGTTGACGGATCCCCCAGCAATCATCGCTCACGGCGTGATACATCAGCGTAGGAACTTTCACGTTCTCGGGAAGGGAGGCGGGGTCGGGAACGAAGGTGAAGAGCACCCGATCTTGTGTTTCCAGGCACCGATAGCCGATCTGCAGCAAAACGTCACAGGGAATAAGGAAGGAGGCTTCGTAGGTATACAGGCAACGCTCAGGGCCTTGGGCGTCGGTGGAAAAGAAAAGAAGGGTCCCATCGGGGAGGGTGAGCTGCACAGACTGGCGGGAGCCTTCCCGGGTGTTGCTTTGGAGTTGGGCTTGCAGGATGGCAGAAAGCTCTCCGGCGTTGGCAAAGAGTGCGCCGTCTTTTCGGTAAGCCGCCTTCACGGCCCTGCCGTTGACGTACAGCGCTTTGCCGAGGGGATCGGGCAGGGGATCCACCCTTTCCTCCAGCCCCGTATCGGCACTGACGGGCGCTTCCTCGGTGAGGGGAGCGGGAGCGGTTTTGGGGGCTTCGGGGAAGCCCCGGGCGGGGCTTGGCGTGCAGGAGCACAGGCACACGAGGCCAAGCAGAACAAGAAGGAAGCGCTTCATTGCTTCAGCTTTGCTTTCTCAACGATGAAATCCACCACGCGGCGGGAATTTTCGTCGTCATCGGCCACGTTGGCCAGGGTGTTGATCTCATCTCTTTGTTCTGCCAAGGGATCTCTGTCTGCGGCCAGATCCTCCAAAAAGCCGCAAAGCTCTTGGACGCAATAGATCTTGTGGGCGCCTGCCATGTACTTGTCCACATCGATGGCCAGACCGGGATTCTTTTTGTAATCCTCAATATCATCCCACACCACGGCCACCGTTTTGTGGCACAGGAGAAAATCAAAATAAATGGAGGAATAGTCGGTGATGAGGGCGTCACAGCTTCCTACGAATTCATAGGAGGTGATGCCGTGGGCGGTGAAGAAGGAATCGTCGATGAAGCGGATGTGGGAAAGCTGTTGCTCCTTGATCTTGCTTACGTCCTGGGCAAAGTGGGGCTTGAGCACCAAAAGCACGCCCAGTTCTTTTGCTTTTTCGTTCACTTGGCGGGCGATCCCGGGATCTGAGATGAGGGGAAGCGCATTGGAAGACCCCGTGGTGAAGCCGTTTTTGTGCTGACGGTAGGTGGGATACCACACGGCAATCTTTTTAAAGTCCCCGTCAAAGAGAGCCTTCACGTTCTTGCCGCCCCGTTTCAGCGCATCGTTGCGGGGGAAGCCCAAAGCCGTGAGCTTATCGGGAGAAACGTTGAACTCATAGGCGCACATTTGGCGCAGATGTTCCGAGGCCACCAGCACGTGGTCGATGCCGTCGGGCACCACGTAATATTCGCGAATGCTCTTCACGGGAGTGCCGTGGGTGAGATAGAAGGAAGTTTGCGTTGGGTTTGTTTTTTGCACAAAATCGTTGCAGCTGATCAGACAAACGGCGCGCATGGACAGCCAGCGCCACCGCAAGCGGCCCCAAAAGCCGTTGCGCCGGATTCCCCGAACGTTTTTCAGCTTGGGAAGGGGGGCGTTTTCGTTGCGGATCCCCCAATACATTCGGTAGTGACGATTCATTTTGCGGCGGATCATCTCATCGAACACGGCTTTGGTGTTGTCACAAAGATCGGGAATGCTTTCAAACACGATCACGTTGCGAAAGGGAAGGGCGGCAACAAGGTTTTTTACCCATTGTTTCAATCGGCGTTTCATATCATTCTCCTCGTTTTATCATTTGTTTGAGGGTGGTGAGAAGGTAGAAAAAGTTTTCGTTTTTGGTGATCAGACTCAAAACGGCGTAAAGAAGCACGCCCGCGAGGATCTGGACAAACAACAGAGGCAGGGGAGAGAGGGAAGTGAAATTCAAGGCGTAAACGCCTGCGCCCATGATCAGGGAAAGGATCAGATTGGGAAGCAGGTCGGCTATTTGCAGGCGGTAGCGGTAGCCGATGAGCTTTTTGTTGGGGAAGGTGTTGATGGCGGTGGCGATGAGGGTGCACACCACCGAGGACGTTGCCAACAGCTCGGGGCGGTGGGAAAAGGTGACAAAGAGGAAGATCACCAGAAAATACAGGCTCTTTTTTAAGATCTCCAGGAGGAGCGAAATATCGCTTCTGCCGATGGCCTTGATGGCTTCCAGATTGCCCACGTGGACGATGTTGAACATATAGCTCACGCAGAAAATGCGGATATACACGGCCGCACCCGCCCAATGTTCGCCCAAAAGCCCCAGAACGAAGCTGTCTGCCGCGCCGAAAAAGCCCAACATCAGCGGGAAGGCCAGGTAGCCGGAGAGCTTGATGTAGCGGCGGGTCATATTGAGCACTGCGGCTTTATCGTCCTGCACCTTGCTCATCACGGGGAAGAGCACTGCCGCCAAAGTGTTGCTGACGGTGGTGTTGAGAAGGTTGGGGAAGTTTCTGCCCTTGGTGTAGAAGGAAAGATCCGCACTGCTGAAGCGCAGACCCACGATCAGAGGGTTGATCTCATCGTAGAGCACCGAGATCCCCGAGGTGAGAAGCACCTTCCAGCCGAAACCGAAGAGCTGTTTGAAGCGGGTGAAGGAAAAATAAAACCGTGCCCGAAAACGGCAGGTGATGCTGAGGATCACCGTATCCACCAGGGCATTTGTCATTTGCTGAGCCACCAGTGCCCAGGGGCCGAAGCCCTGATAGGCCATGGCGATGCCCACTGCGGCGCTGAATACGGTGCCGCCGATGGTGGACAGGAAAAATTTTTTAAATTGCAGGTGGCTGGAGGTGTAGGCGGAAAGCACCGCCTTGAAGCCGTTGATGAAAAAGGTCAGCCCCATCACGCGGATGATGGGAATGAGCAGGGGCTTGCCGTAAAGCCCGGCGATGGAGGGGGCGCAGAAGAACATCACGGCATACAGCACCGTCGCCATGAGCATATTGACGCTGAAAATGGTGAAATAATCTTTTTTATCTGCGTCTTTTTTCTGGATCAGCGCGGTGTTGAGCCCTCCGGAGATGAGGATGTTGCAGAAGGTGAAAAAGATCTGCACCAGACTGACCACACCGAATTCCTCGGGAAGAAGCAGACGGGCAAGGAAGATCTGCACCGCCAGGGACACGCCCTCGGCGCAAATGCGCTCGGCAAATTTCCACAGGGAACCGGAAAGGGCGCTTTTTTTCAGATTGTCATTGTTCATAGGCCGTTTCCTTTGCTTTGCGTGCTTGCCGTTGATTCAGATAAATGCGGAACAGGGAGAAATTAATGAGAAGCACCCTCAGCTTTTCTCTGCGGGAAAAGCCGGAGTTTTGCAGGAGCAGTTTGCGGTTTTTACGGATATAACTCATCAGCTCCCGCTTTTTGGCTTTGTCATCGCCCTTTCGGAAGAGGAGCAGGGTTTCCTCTGCAACTCGCACCCGATCGGCAATGTGAACGTTTTTGAGCTCCTCTTTGCCGTCAAACAGACACAGCGCTCTGCCCCGGGCGATAAAATCCGTGTAGGAGGCTTCAAACTTCATCTGTCCCATGGCGCTTTGGCTGTGGATAATGTAGTTGTATAAGCGCTCGGCGGCGGCGTAGACCTTTTGTGCCTTCATCACGGCACGGCACCAGAAGAGAAGATCCTCCCCGATGCGGATATCCTCGTCAAAGCGCAGGGGGCCGTTTTCATTCACCAGGGAGCGGTGATAGAGCTTGCACCAAACGCTGGCCAAAAAATAGCTCCCCGTGATCATAAGGGCTTCTTCGCAGTTTAACAGCTTGCTTTGATAGTTTTTATCCGCCGCTTCCTTGCCGTTTACCAGCCACCGACTCAGGCATTGGGAGGCGAGAACGCCGTGTTCTGCGGCGCCGCAAAGGAGGACGGCAACATAGTCGGGCTCCACGGTGTCGTCACAGTCCACAAAGGTCACCCAATCCCCCGTGAAAAGCTCCAGGCCGCGGTTGCGGGTGAAGCTGACACCGTGATTTTCGTGGGTATAGACCTTTATGCGGGGATCTTTTTCTTCCCACTGACGGCACAGAACAAGGGAATTATCCTTGGAGCCGTCGTTCATGAGGAGAATTTCTATATTTTCGTGGCTTTGTTTGAGGAGAGAGGCCACGCAAGCGTTTAGATTTTTTTCCCCGTTATATACGGGAACGATTATGCTGACTTTCTCCATTCTTTTCTCCGATCTTTTTCTTTTTTTAGTGGTACAAGACAGTATACCACTTTTTTCTTCTTCTGTCCACCCCCTTTTATATTTTGCAAAAAGGTTGTATTTTTATGAAAGATATGTTAGAATAAAAGAAGAACTATGCCAATTGAGGCGGTTTTTCCGCCGAGAAAAAGGAAACGGTATGCAAAAATATTCTCAGGAACAACTGCGAGAAATGAATATAGAGGACGCTCGGGCCTACGCCCGAGAGATCCGCAGCTTTCTGGTGGAGAACGTGACCCTTACGGGGGGGCACCTGGCCAGCAATCTGGGCGTGGTGGAGATCTCTCTGGCCCTGGCGAGAAATTTTTCCCTTTCCCGTGACAGGATCATCTACGACACGGGCCATCAGAGCTACGTGCACAAGCTTCTCACCCATCGGGCCGATGCCTTTTCCACCCTGCGGCAATTCGGCGGCATCAGCGGCTTTCCCCGCCGCGGTGAGTCCGACTGCGATGCCTTCGGCGCGGGGCACAGTGCCACCAGCATTTCCGCCGCCGTGGGCTTTTGCGAGGCGCAGAAGCTTTTAAGTCCCGACGAGCCCTATTATTCCGTTGCCGTCATCGGCGACGGCGCCTTTACGGGGGGCATGGTGTTTGAGGCGCTGAACAACGTGCCGGAGAACAGTCGGCTGATCATAATTCTCAACGACAACAAAATGAGCATTTCCCCCAGCGTGGGGGCGCTGAGCCAGCATTTGGACCGCATCCGTCAGCAGGACGGATATTACGACGTGATGGAAAAGAGCCGCAAGGCGCTGAGCCGCATTCCGCTGATCGGAAAGCCCCTGACCCGAGGCATCATCAGCCTCAAGCGTAAGCTCAAGCGCATGACCTACGCTCAGAGCAATTTGTTCGAGATGTACGGCATCCGCTATTTCGGCCCCGCCGACGGCAACGATCTGAAGGCGGTGGAGCGCCTGTTGAAGGTTGCCAAGAAGGGCAACACGCCTTGCATCATCCATCTTCACACCAAGAAGGGCAAGGGCTACCCGCCCGCGGAGGAGGATCCCTCTCTGTTTCACAGCGTGGGCGCCAAAAAGAAGGCCGTCGGCGGGGAAGGAAAAAGCTTTTCCTCCGTGACGGGGGAGGCTCTCTGCGCTCTGGCCGAGAAGGAAAGCGCCTTGGTGGCGCTCACCGCCGCCATGTGTGACGGCGTGGGTCTGACCGACTTTGCCCAACGCTTTCCTCAGCGCTTTTTCGACGTGGGCATTGCCGAGGAGCACGCCGTGACCTGTTGTGCCGCCATGGGTGCGGCGGGACTGTTGCCCGTGTTTTGCGTGTACAGCACCTTTTTCCAGCGGGCTTACGATCAGTTTCTTCACGACGCGGTGCTTCAGAAGCTCAAATCCGTGATGATCCTGGATCGGGCGGGCATCGTGGGAGAGGACGGCCCCACGCACCACGGCCTGTTTGACGTGAGTATGACGCTGAATCTGCCCGAGATCGAAATTTATTCTCCCGCCTCCTACAAGGAGCTGAACCGCACCCTGGAGCGCCTTTGCGCCAAGAGGGGCGAGGACTGGCTGGTGCCTTCTCCCGCGGTGGTGCGCATTCCCAGAGGAAGCGAGGATCCCGTTGTCACCGAAGCCTTTCCCTGTGAAGAGGCGGTGGAGCGCTTTGCTCCCTCGGGGGGAGAGGACTGCGTGATCCTCAGCTACGGAAGGATCGTGAGCGAGGCCTTGAAGGCTTGCGCGCTTTTGGAAGAACAGGGCATCCGTGCCGCCGTGGTGAAAGTGAGCCGATTGAAGCCTTTGGACGGAGAAGCGTTGAAACAAGCGGTGGGATCTTGCCGCCTTTTGTACATCCTGGAGGAGGGAATGAGCCGCGGAGGACTGGGAGAAGCCATCGTCAGCGATGCCGCCGTGGGGAAGCTCTCCCTTGATTGCGCTCGCTTTTTCGTGCGGGGCGTTGAGGATCGCTTCGTGCCCCACGGAAAGCTTTCTCTTTTGCTTTCCCATTGCGGGTTGGACGCCCAAAGCGTTGCCCGTGAGATCGGAGGGCTGTTATGATCCGTGCAGACGTGCTGATCACTTTGTACGGTCACGTTGCCAGCCGAACCCTGGCGGCCAAGCTCATTGAGGAGGGAAGAGTGTTTGCCGACGGAGAACCGGTGAAAAAGCCCTCCCAGCCGTTAAAAGAATTTTGTCTGATTGAGATCAAGGACAGCCCGCTCACCCGCTACGTGAGCCGCGGCGGCCTTAAGCTGGAGGCGGCTCTTTCTCACTTTCATCTATCGGTGGAAAACCAGATCTGTTTGGATATCGGCGCCAGCACGGGAGGCTTCACCGACTGCCTTTTAAAGCACGGGGCCAAAACCGTGTACGCGGTGGACGTGGGCACGGCGCAGCTTCATCCCTCTCTGCGTTTTGACAAGCGGGTGGTGTGCATGGAAAACACCAACGCCAAGGCGCTCACCCCCGAGGATTTTCCTCATCCGCCCCGTGTGGCGGTGATGGACGTGAGCTTCGTGGGGCAAAGCGTTTTTTATCCCGTGCTCAACGCCCTGTTGCCCTCGGGGGGCGTGGCGATCACGCTTATCAAGCCTCAGTTTGAGGTGGGACGGGAGCACGTGGGAAAACACGGCATCGTTCGCGACCAAAAGGCGGTGCAACGGGCGGTGGATACCTTGAAGATCCTTGCCCAAGAGGCGGGATTTTCCCGCGTGGGGCTGATGGATTCTCCCATCGCGGGGGGCGACGGCAATCGGGAGCTGTTGCAAGTATTGAAAAAACACTGAAAGGACGAAAAGAAGCGTGAAGCACATTGCGTTGTATCCCAACGAAACCAAGGATAAGGGCTTTCAGGTCACACAGATGGTGGCAGACGTTCTTTTGGCTCACGGTGCCCGCCTGAGCGTGGAGAAGAGCTGTCAGATCCCCAAAAGAGAGGGGCTGAGCTTTGCGGCGGATACGGACGAGCTGATGGACCGAGCCGAGGCCGTGGTGACTTTGGGCGGGGACGGAACCATGCTCAACATTGCCGCCAAGGCGGCCAAAAAGAAGCTCCCCATTTTAGGCATCAACCTGGGACGGGTGGGCTTTATGGCGGAGCTTGAGGTGAAAAAGCTGGAGCTGTTGAAGAAGCTCTTTGAGGGGGGCTACTCCATTGAGGAGCGGATGATGCTGGACGTGAGCGTGAACGGCGACACGCCTCGGCTGATCCTTAACGACGCGGTGGTCACCGCCCGCAGACGGCGGATGATGGATCTGGCGCTTTGGGAAAATCATCGGCGCTTGGGAACCTTCCGCGCCGACGGGTTGATTCTTTCCACCCCCACGGGCTCCACCGCTTATTCTCTGTCTGCGGGAGGTCCCGTGGTGGATCCGCGGCTGAAGGTGATGCTGGCCATTCCCATTTGTTCCCATTCTTTGGGGGCGCGGCCCATCGTTTTTGCCCCCGATGCCACGTTGCGGGTGAGGGAAACGGATTGTCCTGCCCAGGTGACCCTGGACGGGAAGGACGTGATCGACCTTTCTCCCGAGGACGAGGTGAGCGTTTGCGCCTCCTCTGAGGTGACCCGTTTGATCCAGTTGAGTGATCGGCAGTTTTATACTGCCGTAAGAAGCTATTTTTCCTAAGGAGAGCAGATAAAATGAAAAACGACAGACAGTTGAAGATCCTTGATCTGGTGAGAGATCACGAATTGGAGACTCAGGAGGATCTTCTTGCCCTTCTGCGTAAGGAAGGCTTTGAGGTGACCCAGGCAACGGTGTCCCGGGATATCAAAAAGCTCCGCCTCACCAAGGTGGCCCTTGCCAACGGGAAGTATAAATACGCCGCCATGGGCGACAAGGTGAACGACCGTGACGAGCTGGGAAAGTTCAAAAGCGTGCTCACCCAGGTGGTGAACAACGTGTTGGTGGCGGGAAACCTGGTGATCGTAAAGACCCTTCCCGGTGCGGCTCAAGCCGCCTGTGCCGCCATTGACAGCCACGGTTTTATGGAGATCTGCGGCTCCATCGCGGGGGACGACACCATTTTCCTGGCCGTGGCCAACGATGAGGACGCCCGCAGTTTGTGCAACAAGCTGAGAGATCTAAGATAATGCTGAACGAAATTACCATTGAAAACGCGGCCTTGATCCGTCGGGCACGGCTCACCCTTTCCGGAGGCCTTTGTGCCGTGACGGGGCAAACGGGCGCGGGAAAAACCGTGTTCGTCAGCGCTTTGGGGCTTCTCAAGGGCGACAAGGCCTCCCCCAAGACGGTGAGCGAGGGGCAGGAGGAATGCCGCGTAACGGGAGTGTTTACCGGGCTTGATGCGGAGTTGCTTCGGGAGCTTTCCCAAGGGGGGCTTTGCGATGAGGAGGACGATTGCCTCACCCTCAGCCGCTTCGTGAAGGCAGACGGCAAGTCCCGTTGCCTGATCAACGCCCGCACCGTTCCCCTCAGCGTGCTCAAAAGCGTGGGGAGCCGATTGATCAGTCTTCATTCTCAGCACGAGACCCATTCTCTTGCCCAAGAGGCCACGCATTTGCACTACGTGGATGCTTCGGGAGACGAGGCTCACGCCCGCCTTTGGGAGGCCTATGCCGAAGCCTTCGGCTCCTACCGTGCCGCCCGCAAGGCGCTGGAGGAAGAAGAGGAGCGGGTGAGAGAAGCCAAGGAAAAGCAGGTGTGGCTCAAGGAAACGGTGAAGGAGCTGGGCGCCGCCGCGTTGAAGGAAAACGAGGAGGAGCGGCTGTGGGAGAAGTACCGCGTGCTGGAGCACCGCGGGAAGCTTTGTGAGGCCGCCGATTACGTGCGTTTGGCACTGCGGGGATCGGAAAAGCAAAAGGGAGCCTACGATCGGGTGATGCTTGCCGCCGCCCGTTTGGAAGGGCTGGAAGCCGTCAGCCCCTCGTTTTTTGCTTTGTCCCAACGGCTGGAAGCCATCGGCTACGATCTGGAAGCGGCTTTGGAGCAGTTGGAGGAGGCTTGTCCCGAGGACGGAGAGGACGCGGCGGCGCGGATGGAACGGATCTCCCAACGCATTCAAAAGCTTCGCCGTTTGAAAAAGAAATACGGCGCTGACGAAAACGAGCTTCTCGCCCTGTTGGAAAAGAGCAGGGAGGAGCTGAGCACCGCCCAAGAGGGAAACAGGCTTTTGGAAGAAAAAAGAAAGCGTCTGAGTCAATGCCGCGAGAACGTGCTGGAGGCGGGAAAGGCTCTGGAAGAGAGCCGCCGTGCTCTCTCCGACGGACTCTGCCGCGCCGTGGATGAAAAGCTGGCCTTTCTGGATATGGAGCAGGCGAGATTTTTCGTGGAATTTGAGCCCTTGGAGGAGCCCGGGGCTCAGGGCTTGTCTGCGGTGCGCTTTCTCATCCGCACCAACGCGGGGCAAAAGGAGGCGCCCTTGGGGAGCATTGCCAGCGGGGGAGAGCTGTCCCGAGTGATGCTGGCGCTGAAAAGCGTGCTTGCCCGGGATCGGGACAACGCGCTTCTGATCTTCGACGAGGTGGACACGGGCATTTCGGGCAAGACGGCCCGCAAGATCGGCTTTATGCTTTCCGATATCGCCCGCAGAACGCAGATCATCGCCGTGACCCATTCGGCTCAGATCGCTTCTTTGGCCGACGAGCATTTCCTTTTGCAAAAGGAGACCTCCCACGGACAGACCGTCAGCACCGCCGTCCGCTTGGAGGAGAAGGGGCGGCTGGAGGAGCTGTCAAGGATTCTGGGCGGCATTGAGATCACCGACGCGGTGCGGGAGAATGCACGGGAATTGATGAAAAAATAACGAAAAAACTCGGCAAAAGCATTCGCTTCTGCCGAGAACTTTTTTATTGGAGGGGTTATACCAGGTAGGGCTGAATGAGCTTTTCCAGAGCCTCGGTGTTTTCGCTGTGGCAGGTGAGGCCGATGGGCTCAGACAGATCCAGGCTGAAAATGCCCATGATGGATTTGGCGTCGATCACGTATCTTCCGCTGGAAAGATCCAGATCGCCTTCAAAGCCGGTGACCGCGCTGACAAAGTTACGAACGTCGTCGATGGTGGAAAGCTTCACGGTGTACTGTTTCATATAAAACTCCTTTCTGTTGAGGGGGAAATCTACTCCTTCAGTATACGGGAAAAAGACAAACAAGTCAAGAGGGAAGGGAAAAATTCGGAGATTTTTTCACCCCCTTGCAAAATGAAAAAAGGAGGAGTATAATAGGAAAACGGCGCCGGCGGTGCGCGGCAATTTCGGCTTTTTGTACCGATTGCTCCGTTTTTCGGCGGTGTAAAAAAGAAACAGAGGTGTGGGTTTTGGCAAAGGCCGTGAAAATAGAAATGATCTCGGGGCCGATCTTTAAAAAGCTTTTGCTCTTCAGCTTGCCCCTGATGGCCTCGGGAGTGCTTCAGCTTCTTTTTAACGCCGCAGACGTGATCGTGGTGGGGCGCTTTGCGGGGGAGCAATCCCTGGCGGCGGTGGGCTCCGCGGGCCCGTTGGTGAATCTGATCGTCAATCTCTTCATCGGGCTTGCCTCGGGAACGGGAGCGGTGATCGCCCGCTATTACGGTGCCCATGAGGATGCTTCGGTGCGCCGTTGTGTGCACACGGCCGTTCTTATTGCCCTGGCAGGGGGCGTTGTGCTGGGGATCTTCGGTTTTTTTGCCGCCCGTCCCTTATTGCAACTGATGGATTCTCCCGACGACGTGATCCACAAGGCGGCGCTGTATCTGCAGATCTATTTTTTGGGAATGCCCGCCAATATGCTTTATAATTTCGGAGCCGCGGTGCTTCGCGCCGTGGGAGATACCCGCCGTCCTCTGTACTTTCTGTCGGTGGCGGGGGTGGTGAACGTGGTGCTGAACCTGATCTTGGTGATCCCGTTGCATATGGACGTGGCGGGGGTTGCCCTTGCCACGGTGGCAAGCCAGTGCATCAGCGCCGTTTTGGTGCTTCTTTGCCTGGTGAAAACGGACGATTGCGTTCATTTGGACCTGCGGAGTCTGCGCATTCACAAAAAGGAATTGAAGGATATGCTTCGCATCGGCCTCCCTGCGGGCTTGCAGGGAAGCGTATTCAGCCTTTCCAACGTGCAGATCCAATCCACCATCAATTCCTTCGGCTCGTTGGTCATGGCGGGAAACACCGCCGCTTCTAACATTGAGGGCTTTATCTACACGGCCATGAACGCCATGCATCAGACCGCCACCACCTTTGCGGCGCAAAACTACGGCGCAGGAAAATTTGAGCGTTTGCCCAAAGTGCTTTGGCAGAGCCAGGGGATCGTGACTGCCGTGGGGTTGGGCCTGGGCGGTCTGGCGGCCTTGGGCGGCACGGGACTGTTGGGCATCTACACGGACAACGCCACCGCCGTTCATTTCGGAATGGTGCGGTTGATGATCTTTGCCGCCACCTATTTTCTCTGCGGTGTGATGGACGTGATCTCGGGTCAGCTTCGGGGCATGGGTTGCTCGGTGTTCCCCATGATCACCTCCCTGGTGTGCGTGTGCGGGCTGAGAGTTTTTTGGATCCTTGCGGTGGTGGATCCCCTGCGCGTCCTTCTCAGCGATGAAAACGCTCTGCGGGTGCTTTATCTTTCCTATCCCGTTTCCTGGATCCTGGCCACGGCGGTGCATTTTACCTGTTATTTTGTGATCAGCAGAAAATTTAAAACGAAAAAGGAGGAGCTGAAATGATCAAGCATATCGTTTGCTTCAAGCTCAAAGACAATTCACCCGAGGCCTGCCGAAAGGCAAAAGAGGTGCTGATGGGGATGGAGGGCAAGGTGGAACAGCTTCGCGCCATTTCCGTGGGGATCGATTTTTTGCATTCTGCCCGTTCCTACGATCTGATTTTGGAAACTCAATTTGATTCCAGGGAGGCGTTGGAGGAATATCAGCAGCATCCCTATCACGTGGAAGTGGTGAAAAAATATATGCACGCCGTGCGGGAAACCAGCGTGAGCGTGGACTGGGAAATGTAAAAATTCGGCAAAAAGTTTACAAAAAAGACCCAATGGAACCAAAATTCCCTCTTGCATAATCCTTGGTTTTGGAGTATAATAAGTTTTGAACGAAAAAGATTCGTTCAAGCTCAGAAAAAGGAAAAAAGCATGAAATATTCGATTCGAAATTTTTTCCTTGTTTTTCTTTTGTCCATCGTGATCTTTGCGGCCATTGCCGTGTTTGTGATCCAGTATGCCAACTCCGCTGCGGCGGGGGCTTTGGTGAACGGCCCGGGGCAGACGGGAGAGGGCTCTCTCACCGGAGAAAAGCCCGACGAGCTTTTGCCCGACGTGCAGACCCAGGAAAAAGGGGAGACCGTTTCCTTTTTGGTTTGCGGCATCGACGAGATGAACGGTTGGGCGGACGGAATTTTTCTGGTTCGTATCGATAAGACCAATTCCGCTTACACGCTCATCAGCATTCCCGCCAACACCCGTTTGTACGTGGGCGGCGCGGATCGTGCCATCGGCTCCCTCACGGCGCTGGAGTCTCCCCAGTTTTTAAAGCAGAAGATCACCGCCATCACGGGAATCGAAGTGGATTATTACGTGGCGGTGGAGATGCAGGGCTTTAAAGATCTGGTGGATCTGGCGGGCGGCGTGGACTTCAACGTGCCCGTGGATATGAAATACAAGGATCCCGAGCAGGCGCTGAAGATCGATCTGAAAGCAGGTCAGCAGCGTTTGAACGGCGAAAAGGCGCTCCAACTGGTGCGCTTTAAGGACTATGAGAATTCCCTTGAGGGCAGACACGAGATGCAGATGGAGTTTTTCAAGGCCTTTGCCTCGGCGGTTTTGAAGTCCGCCAATGTGTTTAAGGCGCAAAGCATCGTGTCCACCATTTTTGAAAGCATCTCCACGGATATGACCGCCACGGACTTTCTTGCCAACGCTTCGCTGATCTTCAGCTTTGACAGTTTTGCCGTTACCACCCACTCCTATCCCGGGCGCTACGTGGTGGAAAACGGCGTGGAATGGTACGTTCCTTCCACCGACGGTGCGTTCACCATGTTTGAAATCTACCGATAATTTTCGCAATGCCCTCGGGCATTGCCATGCGGGTGTAGCTTAGTGGTAAAGCCTCTGCTTCCCAAGCAGATGATGCGGGTTCGATTCCCGTCATCCGCTCCAACAAAAAGACCACATTTGTCTACCGGACAAATGTGGTCTTTTTGTATGATGTTTGCCTTCGGCAAATGATGTTGGCTTCGCCAATGATGTTCACTTCGTGAATGATGCGTGGCTTCGCCACATTTTATTGGCAAACATTGCATTATTGCGACCAACGGAAGCAACATCATTATGCGAAGCATAACATCATATCGGCGTCAGCCGATGCTTCACAGCGGCATTGCCGCTGCTTCCCTTGGGCGAAGCCCAAACTTCACTGGATTGCCAAACGGAGGAGAGGACAAAATCAACAAGACCCCGACGGCTGTCGGGGTCTTTCTTATGACGGGTGAGGAAAAACCGTCATAAGCGGGTGTGTTGGGGGCGGGGGAAGGGTCAGAAGCGGAAAATGTCGCCGGTCTTTGCGGAGGTGTAAATGCCTTCCAGGATCCTGGTGACGGTGAAGGCCTGCTCGGCGGTGGTGACGGGAGCGGTGTTATTTCTCACCGCTTCGATCCAGAGCTTGGCTTCCAGCGCCTCGGGAGAGAGGCCGGAGGAGGCATCGTTGAAGGCAACGCCGCCGGGGTTGAAATCGGGCTTGAGGATGCACTGTTTGTTGTTTCGGATGCAATTGATCCGCAAGCCGTCCAGCATATCGGCTCCGCCCTTGGTTCCGCAAAGGGTGGTAATGGCTTCTCTGGGATCTGCTATGTTCAAGGCCCAGGAGCTCTTCAGATATACGGTGGCGCCGTTTTCCATGACCACAAAACCGAAGGCGCTGTCTTCCGCAGTGAACTTTTCAGGGTTCCAATCGCCCCAGGCGTTGCCGGTGGCGGTGTCGTTATTGAGCTTATGGAAGGTGGTTCCCACGCAGTATTTGGGCTTGTAGTTGTTCATCATCCAAAGGGCAAGGTCCAAGGCGTGGGTTCCGATGTCGATCAGCGGGCCTCCGCCCTGCTCATACTCGTTTAAGAACACGCCCCAGGTAGGAACTGCTCTGCGGCGCACGGCAATTGCCTCGGCATAGTAGATCTCACCCAGAGTGCCTGCTTCAGCCTCGGCTTTGAGAAACTGAACGTCGCTTCTGAAACGGTTCTGATAGCCGATGGAAAGAAGCTTGCCGGACCGGTCTCTGGCGTCGATCATTTTTTGTGCTTCTGCGGAGTTGATGGCCATGGGCTTTTCGCACATCACGTGCTTTCCCGCATCCAGAGCATCAACGGTCATGAAGGAATGGCTGCGGTTGGGGGAGCAAATGTGAACCACGTCGATGGAAGGATCCTCCAACAGCTTTTTATAATCGGTGTAGACCTGAGCGTCCTCGGTGCCGAAATCCGCCTTTGCTTTTCGGGCTTTTTCTTCCGCAATGTCGCAGAAGGCCACCATTTCAACGTCTTTTACCTTCTGCAGAGAAGGCATGTGCTTGCTGTTGGCAAGCCCTCCGCAACTGATGATGCCGATTTTTAAGGTGTCGTTTTTCACAATAAAAATCCTCCTAAAAGTCTGATTTTATTATATACGCGGCGCTTACAAAAACCAATGGAAAAATAAAAAATAAATATAGACAAATCCGACTCTTTGTGTTAAAATAGTGGACGAGGAGGTGGATGAAAATGGACATATACGTAAGTAAAAGCAGCGGTCTGCTGACAAACTACGACAAGCACAGGCACAGTTGCTGGGAAATTGTGATTCCCGTTGTGGGAGAAGGAATGTTGGAAAGCCGGCTGCAGAGCTTTCCGTTTGCCCCCGGGTGCGTTTACGTTATGCCGCCCAACGTTGACCATTCCCTGCATTCTGACCAGGGCTTTACGGACATTTATATCCAAACGGATTTTCTCAAGCTTCCCCGCAACAAAATCACGGTGCTTTACGGGCTGGAGCAAATGCCCGTTTTGGGAGAGATCATATATTCTGCCTATCACCGAAAAGAAACGGGCCGCAGCGGCAGCGTGGAATGCGCGTTACAGCTGATCGCTCAGATCATATACGAGGAATTGGATTCCGACCCTGACAGCCTTCCGTTTCAGATACGGGATTTTCTGATCGACGGCGTTTCGGAGCCTTCCCTTTCCATGAAGACCCTTTCCGACCGATTCGGATACAACGGGGATTACATTCGAAGGATCTTCAAGGGGGAATTTGAAATTACGCCCATGGAATATCTGAATCATCTGAGGTTATTGAAAGCCAAAGAGTTATTACAAAACATGCCGGCTTTTCAATTGAAGGAAGTGGCCGAGCTTTGCGGCTTTTCGGATCCTTTCTACTTTTCCAGGTTTTTCAAAAAGTACGTGGGGATCCCCCCCGTGAGGTTTAAGAAGCTGGAAAAAGAAAAAGGCGCCTCCGGCGAAAGAATTGAGTGGACTTGAAAAACCAAACAACAAGACCCCGACGGGGG
>JAZNGI010000035.1:0-11965 GCA_045576375.1 Eubacteriales bacterium | reverse complement strand
GCTTATCTGATGTTTAACCTCTTTTCTCCTCCCTGCTTTGCGGCCATCGGTGCCATGAACGCCGAAATGAAGAGCGGCAAGTGGGTGTGGGGCGGCATCGGCCTTCAGCTTGGGGTGGGCTTCACCGTGGGCTATTTGGTATACACCGTGGGCACGCTGATCATTTCCCCCGAAAGCCTGGCCGTGGTTCCCGCACTTTTGGGTCTGGCGGCGATCC
Organism: Eubacteriales bacterium; assembly: GCA_045576375.1. GTDB lineage: Bacteria > Bacillota > Clostridia > Oscillospirales > SIG627 > SIG685. Next base: position 11,748 of record JAZNGI010000035.1, on the reverse strand, counting down.
TGGCAATGGCAGCCGTGGTGGTAACGCTGATCGGAAACACCAATAAGAAAGTGAAAGCGGAGCACGCTTTCAAGTAAGAAACTATGACGGACTTTATCGTGATCGTTCTCCTGGCGGTGATGGTGGGCGCCATCGTGTTCTACCTGTACCGTCAAAAGAAGAAGGGAAAGGGCTGCATCGGTTGCCCCTATTCGGGCAACTGCGGCGGAAAATGCTCCGATCCTTCCTCCCAAAAGCAATAAAAACAAGGCTCGCCCAATGAAGGCGAGCCTTTTGCCGGATAAGGGGGGGTGCTTTCCCAAGCTTTGGGGCGACGTTGAAGTTTTGCGGTTTTTAGTGAAGCATCGGCTAACGCCGATGTGAAGTTATGCCGTGGGCATAGTGAAGTTTTGTGCTGTCGCACAAAGTGAAGTTAAGTGCTCCATCCACTTGAGCAGAAGCTTCACTGTCCGAAGGACAACTTCACTCGCGAAGCAAACTTCACGCGCCGGTAGGCGCACTTAGTTGAAAAAACCGACTTGTCGAAAGACAAGGTCTTTTTCTGCCTTAAACGTGATAAAGGTCAAAAGTTGAGGTAAAAGCGAAGAAAAGGTCAACTTCATCACAAGGATTACTCATCATGTTTGAAAACACGGATCTATGGGCTTAAAAAAGCAAAGAAATTGTGATATAATAAACATGTTTCGAATGATGGAGGTGAATATATGAAAAGAAAAGATTTTTATGCCAAATATTACGACAGAACAAATCGTGCCTTTTCCGATAAAATAATCTGGAGTAAAAAAGAACGTGAAGAAGCATGGCGCAAAGGACAACATCTCACCTCAAAATTCGAACGCAAAATATTTATCATAACACAGTACTTAATTTTGCTTTTATGTTGGATCCCTATGTGTTTTGACCGTGGTGCATGGGTGGTTATTCCAATTGCTTTGTTGTTATTTCTGTTACAATCATTTCTGACTGATTTTTCAATTACCAAGGTAGAATTGCTATATTCTATTTATCGAAAAGATAATATTTACTGTTTCGTTCTGCATGATATTTTTCTTGGTAAATATACCGATTTTCTCGACGAATTAAAACGTTTAACAAAAAAACAAGTTACAGGATATGTTTTTAAAAGTGGAGGAAAGCTTTACGCCAAATTTTTTGCCGTGTGCAGAAACAAGAGTAATAAAATCCTATTAACTTTTAAGAGAAACAAAGTTATCGTGCTGGTTAATGAGAAGATGATTGTCATAAACGGTGTAATCTCCACAAAGGAGCAGTTGTTATCTGAAATTGCTATGGCAATTAATGAAAACGTTTAAACTCGGTAGTTCGAATCCTTAATCTCGAAAAAGCAGCGAAACCGGATCAATGAAAAAAGTGAAGCATCGCCTTACGGCGATATGATGCATTTGCTCGCAAATATGATGTTGCTCCCTTCGGTCGCAATGATGCGATGTTTGCCCCAAATGTGGCGAAACCACGCATCATTAGGCGTAGCCGTCATCATTGGCGAAGCCTACATCATTTGCCGAAGGCAAACATCATTCAAAAAAAGAACATTTGTCTACCAAGACAAATGTTCTTTTTTTGTTGGCAGGGGCACAAAGACTCGAACTCTGGACACGCGGTTTTGGAGACCGCTGCTCTACCAACTGAGCTATACCCCTATCTGTGCAACGGGATTATTATAGCACAGGAGGATTGAAAAATCAAGTCTTTTTTGAAAGTTTTTTGATTTCTTACTGGCCGATATAGTTGCGGTCGATGGTGACCACGGCGTAGCAGGTGCCCTCTAAAGAAGCGGCGATGGACTCGACGGTTTGGCGCACGGTCTTGTCGCTGAGGGGAGAGTCGCAGGGAAGCACCACGTCGAAGATCAGATTGGTGTGGGTGGGGCCGTCCACAATGCGAAAATCGTGCAGGGTCATTCGTTCATCCAATTCTTCCTGAATGCGCCGCAGCATTTCCTGTTTCAAACGCTCGGTCTTTTCATCGTCGTCGGCAACGGGGTCCATGTGGATCACCGCTTCGCAGGAAAGCTCCTTGGCCAGGCGCTTTTCCACAATGTCGATCCTGTCGTGGAGGGTGAAAATGTCTCCCTTGCCCGATACCTCCGCGTGCAGAGAGATCATTCGCCGCCCGGGGCCGTAATCGTGAACGATGAGATCGTGCACGCCGATGATCTCGGGGTATTCTTTGAGCAGGGTGCGGATCTTATCCAGAAACTCCCCGTCGGGGGCAGTTCCCAGAAGGGGATCCAGCGTCTCCTTGGCGGAGCGAAAGCCGCTGTAGATCACAAAGAGCGCAATGGCCAGTCCGCACCAGGCATCGGGATTGATGCCGAAGAATTTCACGCACAGCATACTGCAAAGGACCAGAGCCGTGGAAACGCTGTCGCTCAAGCTGTCGCGGGCGGTGGCCTTCATGGCTCCGGAACCGATTTTTTCTCCGATGCGCTGATTGTAAAACGCCATATACAGCTTCACCAGGATGCTCACGGCCAGGATGAAAAAGGAAAGCAGCTCCGTTTGGGGAGCGACGGGATGAAAGAGCTTGTCCAGGGCGCTTTTCAAAAGCTCGATGCCCATAAACACAATGGCAACGCTGACGGCAACTCCCGAGAGATACTCGTATCTTCCGTGGCCGAAGGGATGGTGCGGATCGGGCTTTTTGGCGGCAATGCGAAAGCCCAGCAGAGTCACGGCAGAGGAGCCGGAATCGGAGAAATTGTTAAAGGCGTCTGCCATCACGGCCACGGAGCCTGTGAGAAGCCCCGCGAGGTATTTCAAGGCAAAGAGAAAAAGATTTAACAGGATCCCCGTCACGGAGCACAGGGTGCCGTAGGCAGTGCGAACCCGTGGCGAAGAGGTGTCTTGAGCGTTGGGGATGAAAAGTTTTGCCAACAGACGGATCATTGTGCCGCCTCCTTCGTTTGATAGGGGGGATTATTGATCAAGCAAGGTCTCCTTGTTGGTTCCGTAAAAAATATCCTTGTGACCGGCAAGCTTTTTGCAGATACGCTCAAACCGTTCCCAACTGATATAGTCGGAGTCCATTTCATAGGAGTGTCCCCAAATATACAGTAATTGCGGTTCTTGCGTTTCTAAAGCAAGAAATTTGTCTACGATGGTTTCGAACTCTTCGCTGATATAATATACGGACGGGTTGAATCGGAAAAGATTGTCCTGCTTGTCAAAACAGTGGGTGGAAGTGATGGTTCTTGCATATTGAACTCCCGTGCGTTCTTTGATCACCGCCGCAACTCTGTCGTCGTTATTCACGCCTCCGCAGGGATAGGCCATTCCCACCACTTCATAGCCTGCAATATCCGAGAGAATGCGCCGATCCGTTTCCACTTGATGCACGATGGTTTCCTCGTCCAGGCCGGTAAGGTTGGGATGGGTCAAAGTATGCACGGCAATTTCGTGGCCTTGGTACACCTGCCTTACGTTGCAAGCGGGGACCTTCTTATGAGAAACTTTTTTGCCCTTGAGCTCTAAAGAACCCGGCAAGCCAAAAAAGGCAGAATTCAAATTGAATGTACCCTTCAGACCGTATTCATTTAAGATCTCCGCCAGACGGATGTCCTGGGTCACTCCATCGTCAAAACTAAAGGTGATCGCTTTTTTCTTTTGATTCCACATAGAAACGTTCCTCCGTTCAATTTCCGTCTGCTTACCAAAGAAAAGGCAGCAGTCGGTATTTTACTTTCTTTTTGTACTCTTCGTACCCGTCCAGTCCTTGGCTCAACACCTGTTCCTCGTTGATGATACGCACCGCGATCACCCCGGGATACATCAAAAAGGGGATCAATCCCCAAAAGGAGCCGAGAACCAACGGCAACGGCAAAAACATAAACAGCGTGGCCAGATACATGGGGTGGCGGACAACGCCGTAAAGCCCCGTGCTCACCACCGTTTGATTTTCTTGCACCTCTACCGTGCGGGAAAGATATGCGTTCTCGCGCATGACCTGAGCGTACATGGCGTAGCCCAGCAAAAACAGGACACAAGCAACGGCGGTTAACCAAAGCGGCACGCTTGACCAACCGAAACGGAAATCAAGTGCGCAAAGAACAAAGCCCAAGGGGAACATCAAGCCCGAGAGAGCTACCACCCCTTGCTGCTCCTTTTCCTTTTCTTTGTTGTTGAGCCGCTTTTCAAGAAGCGAGGGTGCTTTTACAAACAGGACGATTCCCATAATCAGCATGGGGAGAAACAACAAGGCAAGAAACAGCCACGCTCCGGGATACCCCGTAGTGCCGGCGGGGACAAACAGAAGCACTCCCAAAAAAACAAAGCCAAGAATCCATTTAAAAAGAGCGTTAAATAATAATTTCATACCTGGCATCTCCTGTAAAATGCTCAAAATGTCGTTTTATGTAAAGATTTCAACCAACAATCTTCAGAATAGCCACTGATTCGGCGTCCTAAAAATTCAATATCTCCGGCATCGATCAAACGGTGAACAAAATGGGGAAAAATCCCTATTATGGAAAGATTTTTGAAGGCATTTTCTTTTGCCGAAAGCCTGTTAACCAATTGCCATAGGGAAAACTTGTTTTTATAAAGATGAGGAATCGCTTTTTTTCTTAAATCTTCAAAACTTGCGCTTTTTATCTCTCCGTTTTCGCATATTCTGTATTCTGAATTTTCATGAACAAGTTTTTGCCAACGCATCAATAAATAAGATTTCTTTTCCTTTGTCAGAATTCTTGCCCCGGAAATGGGAATGCATAATTCTTCGGCGGAAAAATCTCCCCAATTCCTGCAATTTTTTCTCTTGCGGCCGCTTGGCAGATATACTTCATCGGGGAGTTCAAGTTCTAAAATTGTGCAATCAATGTCTTTTAGCTTATGGAGAAGGCTCATTAAGCCGCAGAGATCTTGTGTGTTATGGGCATACCATATTCGTAAAACGGTACCATTTTGAGCTTCCCGAGCAATTCTGTCCATTGCCGGGACGGTTAGGTGATAGTAGTGGTAATCGTTGCCTCCGAAGGTGTCTGTTCTTGATTGTGCGTAATCGTCTGAAAGACTGCCTACATGAAACTGGGAATTCAGACAAACGACTTCACGCCGGGAACAAACCAAACGCCCGATAAGTTCAATATCAGCGTGCTTGTTGTCGGCGAAGCGATCTACATACCTATATCTGCTTTGGATTCTTATTTTCAATATATCTTTTCCGGGAATAATCATTTTTCGCTCAACCGTTCCCGCGGGGGTATATTCAGTGTAAGAGAAGGTTTTATCCTCGTACGCTTCCTCCACGGGTTTTCCGCCGTGAAAAAAGCTTGGGATGGCTTCTGGCACGTTTCTGCTGAAAAAAACGTCTATAAATTTACTACTGTGAAAATCTATGTTGGATATATCGTTCATCTAAAAAACTCTTTTCTTTTGCTTTCGGTAAAAAGAATATTTGGGTGGTTTTCCCTAAGCGTTGCCCTTTGCGGTGGTGATGGAGGCAATGAGCAATTTGCGAATCTTACTGCATTTTGCAAACATAACCTTATATTCGTCCTCCGTTATCATGTGGGTATCCTTGAACAAGCCGAGCCAATAATCCGTTTCGTAACACTCCTTCAAGGCTATTTGAAACTTGTTAATAAAATCGGCTTTGCTCGCCGCATAATTTGCTTCGTGAATATTTGCACCGATGCTCGTTCCACTACGCAATACTTGATTTAACAGTACGTTGCCTTTTCGGTTTTCTTTTATGTCTGTGCAAAGATTGACGATATCTACAGCAAAATGTTTTGACAAATCAACCAAAAAATTTTCTTTCATCTTAAATCCTCGTTTCTGGATGATTTGACGGCGTTGCCGTCATGAATTGATGCTATCGCATCATGATTTCTCGTGGGCGCTCCGCCTCCTCCATGAATTGAATTGCCGTGTTTCCCTATGCGCCCGCAGGCGCAATTCATGACCGAAGGTCAATTCATGCACGTTAGTGCAATTTATGCCAACGGCAATTCATTGTCGAATCCGCGTGTGAGGCACACGACGGATTCGACATGTGCTGTCCGAGGAAACATATCGTAAAGCTCGGCTTTTTGGGTGGTAAAACCCTTTTTCTCAAAGAGAACCAGGTCTCTTGCCAGGGTGGCGGGGTTGCAGGAAATGTAGATCAGCTTGTTGCAGTTGGTTTGGCTGAAGAGGTCAATGAAAGCCTGGGTGGTTCCCTTTCTGGGAGGGTCGATCACGGCCACGGTGGGGCGCACCCCTTGGCTCAGCAGGTGCTCCACGCCTTCCTTGGCGTCGGCGCAGAGAAAGGAGGCGTTTTCAATGCCGTTGATGCGGGCGTTTTCCCGAGCGTTTTCCACCGCATCGGCAACGATCTCAATGCCGTAAAGGGTCTTGACGTGCTTGGCCATGGACAGGCCGATGGTGCCCGTGCCGCAATAGAAGTCCACCAGAACGTCGTCGCTGCTCAGCTGAGCGAGCTGGGCGGCTCTTTGATAGATGAGAGAGGCGCAGGCGTGATTGATCTGATAGAAGCTCAAAGGAGAAATTTCAAAGTTCAGGGAACAAAGGCGATCCTGCAAGGTCTTTTCGCCCCAAAGGTGGAGGCACTCATCACCCAACACCACGTTGGTTCTTTCTTTCTGCACGTTGAGATACACGCTTTTTACCCCTTCCAACGAGGAGGCAAACTCGGTGAACGCCTTCACGGGGAACGCATCGGGATCCCGCACCACGGCACACATCATCACCTGAGTGTGATTTTGCACGCTGCGCAGATACAGGTGGCGGATCACGCCTTGATCCTTCGTTTCGTCGTAGGGGGCAATTTGGTTTTGGTTGAGAAAATCCACAAACCTTTGGGTGATGTGAGAAAAGATCTTCGGTTGCAACAGACAGGACTGGCAAGGAACGGCGCGATGGGAGTTGGGGGCAAAAAAGCCTGCGTAGGCCTTGCCCTTACCGTCAGCGGCAATGGGAATCAGCGCTTTGTTGCGATAGCCCGTCACGGCAAGATCCTCCCCGGGGGCAACGATCTCAATGTGGCGAAGGCCGGATTTACGGAAGGTGTTTTTCACAAAGTCCGTTTTGATCTGCCGCTCCAGCGAATAATCCACGTGACAGAAGGCACAGCCGCCGCAACGGGGAAAGGCGGAGCAGGTTTCATTCAGCCTGCGGCAAGAGGGAGAGACAAGCCGTTCCCATTTGCCCACCAGATAGGTGGAGGCCACCTTGATAATGCGCACCTCGCCCTCGTCCCCTGTGACACCGTTGGCAATGAAGCACACCATATTGTCGATCCTGCCGACTCCGTAGCCCAGGTTATTCATATCCGTGACTTTCAGAGGGTACACGGCGTTTTTCTTGATCGTGTGCGGAACCATTTTATTCCTCCTTGCGATAGACCCAGCGTCTCTGAATGACGAAGCTCAAAAAAAACAGGCAGGCATCCACGGGAATCTTCCACAGGGGCGCCGACAGGCAAAGAGGGGAAAGCAGTTGAACCAGCAGATAGCTTGTGAGCATTTGGGCAAAAAACAAAAGTGTGTAGCGGAAAAATTGTTTGGAGGCTTTTCCTTTCACGGAAAAGCTCCATTTTTTGTTCAGAGTGAAATTGAGAACCCCGGAGATACACCGAGCCAGCACCGTGGCAAACAAAATGCGCCGAGGGGAGGAGGCAAAGCACCAATGAAACAGGCTGAACAGGGAAAGATCCACCGCCGCACAGCTCAGAGAGGAGAGGATAAAGCGCAGAGAATGGCGATAGATCCTCAGACTGTCCCGCACGGGTCGGAAATGGGAGGAGGCGTTACGGTCGATATACACCGTTTCTATGGGCTCAAAGAGCAGAGGGATCTTTCGGTTGGCCAGCTCCCAAAGCACGTTCATTTCATATTCAAAGCGGTCTCCCTCGCAGGCCAGGAGCAAGGGAAACAGTTCTCGGGGAAAGGCCCGAAGGCCCGTTTGTGTGTCGGGGCAATGCGCGCCTGTGAATGCGCAAAACAAAAAGGAGGAAGCGCGGTTGCCCAAACGGGAACGGAAGGGCACGTTTTTTTTGCCGAACTCTCGGGTGCCCAACACGACACAGCCCTTCTTTAGCGCCCTTGCCACCCGAACAATGTCCTCGGGGCGGTGTTGCCCGTCGGCATCGGCGCTGAGGGCGCCTTGAGCATCGGGATAGATTTGATCAATCAGCGCAAGGCCCGTTTTCAGCGCGGCGCCCTTGCCGCGGTTTGTTTCGTGTCTTACCACCCGACATCCCATCTGCTCCAGACGGGAAAAGATCCCGTCCTTTTCCCCATCGCTCCCGTCGTTTACCACGACAAAATCCCGCAAGCCCTGTTTGCGGCAGGACTCGATCAGTTCCACCAGGGCTTCGGTGGGTTGGTAAGCGGGGATGAGAACGGGAATCATGGGCTTCTCCTTTTCGGGATGATCGGCGGGAAATTACTCAAACCATATTATACATCGTTTCCCCTTGGAAGTCAACAAAAAAGAAAAACGGATGCGCCAAAAAGACGCATCCGTGGGGGAAACATTAAAAGAAATTGGCACGCAGATAATCAGCGCTCATCTTCAGGCTGTCAAAGGGGTCGCCGGGGGTGGTGTCTTGTTCCACCACAAAGTATTTCACGCCGCTGTTCAGCGCAGTTTCAATGATGCCTTCCCAGTAGAGGTTGCCGTTGCCCACCTCGGTGTAGAACTGGGGCTCGGTGGAATTGCGTTCGCCCTTGGCCATATCCTTCAGGTGGAGAATGTCGATCCTGCCCTTGAGCTTTTCGATCCAATGGCGGATGTCTCCGCCGCCGAACTGCACCCAGTAGGTATCCAAGCAGAAGGAAACGGTGTTTTTGTCAAAACGCTCCACCAGCTTGTCCATAATGCGCACGCCCTCGTGTTTTCTGAATTCGTGGCCGTGGTTATGGTAGGTAAACTTGAAGCCGCGGGGCGCAATGCGCTTTGCCAGCTCGTTCACTTTTTCAATGTAGGGGTCAAACTCTTCCAGATTCTTGGTGAAAAATCCGCCCGTTCCCATGATCTTCGTGCCCAGCACGTCGTGCATATCCATGGCCTTGTCGGTTTCTTCCAGAAAGGCATCCAAGGAATCGTGGGTACCCACGATCTCAAGGCCCGCTTCCTTTGCCAGGGCGGCAAATTCCTCGGCAGGGATCTTGCATCCCGCGGTCTGAACCTGGTCGTATCCCAGCTTCTTCAGCTTTTCAAAGGTAGCCTTGATCTGCTCCCCGTCGTTCATAAAATCCCGAACGGTGTAAAGCTGAACGCCGATCTTATCTAACTTTTTCATTGCTTTTTCTCCTTTGTTTTTTGAGAGTATACCACAGGGAGGGGGAAAAGTCAAGGTGTATTTTCCTTTTTCTCCGTCACTTGCTCCAGCAGATATTCCAGCGCCGGGATCACGCTGTCAAAGCGCCGATCCACCCGTTGGGGGCTGACGGGGGCAATGCCTAAGGAAAGGGCGGCAATTTCAAACATAGAGTAGTCGTTTTCCCCGTCTCCCACGGCGGCCACCTGAGACAGAGGGCATCCCAACACCGAGCACAAAAGCTTCACGCCGTTTTTCTTGCACACCTCCCGAGGACAGATGTCAAAGCAGTCGCTGTGGCGGTACACGGTGAGGCCTTGCATCAGCTCCTTGTTTTCTTCTAAAAGGGCTTCCACGGCGGCAAACTCCTCTTGTTTTGCAGGGAAAGGAGTCAGGCAGATCTCGTTGGGCTGATACCAAAGCTGCCCCAGCCGCTCTTCAAAGAGCGTGCGCAGGCGTTTCAGATCCGAAAGCGTGGCTTCGGCAACGGGGATCACCCTGCGCAGAGCGGGAGGCAGGTGATTGCCCACTTGCAAAACGGCGCCGTTTTCTCCCAATAGGAAAGGATGCTCCAATCCGATCTGCCGCGCCAGGCCGCTGAGATAATACACGGGCTTTCCCGAGCACAGGGCGATCTTCACCCCTCTTTTTTCCAAGGTCAGCAGAAGCCCCGCCGCCCGTTGGGGGATGGGGCCTCCCACGGGAGCCAGGGTGCCGTCCAGATCGAAAACCGCAAGTTGGATCATAGGATTCTCCTTTTTGCATCGAAAGACCCGCAGAAGCATCCCGCGGGTCAGAGACTTACGTGCTTTTCTTTTTTCTGCCCCGAAGCCCAAGGAACAGCAGAAAAAGCCCAACTGCCAACGCCGCTCCCGCGGTGTCAATGAGCACGTCGGTAAAGGCGGGGCCGCGCCCTGCCACGAAGCCTTGGTGGAATTCATCCGTGCAAGCGTAGAGAAAACTCAAAAGCACAGAATACAGGCTTTGCCGGGGGCGGGAGAGCGGGTAATTCCCAAAGGCGCCGAAGGCAGAGGCGCCCAAGAGAAAATAAATACTGAAATGGGCCGCCTTTCGCACCAGAGTGTGAAAGGAATCTAAAAACGCCTTCTGCTGGGGCAAGGGGAGGTCTTTATACAGCGGCTCCACAATGGGATCCAGCAGCTCCACCACGCCCTTGCTCATTTCTCCGGATTGCGTGCCGCTTTGAGCGGAGAACAGGAAGATCAGCAGCATACACAGCAGCACGGGGATCCATCCTAAAATACGCTTCTTTACCATTTCTTCAGGGAAAGGACGGGGTTTTTTGTTTGGTTTGGCTTTTGCGCCGTGATTATTTTCGGGGGGTGGGGCATGGTGATCCGTCTCCTTGTTCAGCTATGGTGTATTCGGCTCTTCTTTCACAGAAGAAAGCGGGGGGCTCCTATGGCTGTGAGTATACATGATCTCGGAGGTTTTGTCAAGCTTCACAGAGAGGGGAGCCGTTCTTTGCGGTAGACCGAGGCTTTTTCCAGATCCATAAAGGAAAGCTCGTCGTTCTCCAGGAGGATAAGGCTGTGGCAAGAGTTTTCCTTGGGAATGGAAACGCTGCCGGGATTCACGTACACCAGGTCCTCTGTCCGTTCAAAAGCGGGAACGTGGGTGTGGCCGTTGAGAAGAACGGTGCCCTTTTTCAAGGGAGGGGGCGTCTTGGGGTTGTGCTTGTGGCCGTGGGTTAAAAACAGATCGGTCTTGCCGCAGTTTACCAGGGCCCAATCGGCAAGAATGGGGAAATCAAGCACCATCTGATCCACCTCGGTGTCGCAATTGCCCCGCACGCAAAGAAGCTCGTTCTTTTTGCCGTTCAGAAGCTCTATCACTTTTTTGGGTGCGTATTCCCGGGGAAGGTCGTTGCGGGGGCCGTGATAGAGCAGATCTCCCAAAAGAAGGATGCGGTCGGGAGCAAGCTCGTCTGCCAGCTCAAAGAGCAGGCGGGAGTAAAAATAGGATCCGTGCAGATCCGATGCGATCAACAGTTTCATCACTTTCTCCTTTTCTCAATGACAGTCGTACCAGCTGTTCCCCACTCGGGTCTCGGCCACCAAGTCCACTTTCAGTTTCACTGCCTTTTCCATTTCCTCCTGCAAAAGGCGGGCGACGTGATCCTTTTCCTCCCGATGGGCCTCGATGATCAGCTCGTCGTGCACCTGGAGGATCAGGCGGGAGCGCAGGTTTTCCCGCTCCAGACGGGCGTCGGTGTTCACCATTGCCAGCTTGATGATATCTGCGGCGGTGCCTTGAATGGGGGTGTTCATGGCCACCCGCTCTCCGAAGGCCACCAGGTTCTTCTTGGTCACCGAAAGCTCGGGAATGTAGCGGCGTGTGCCGAAATAAGTGGTCACAAAGCCGTTGGTCCTGCCTTGATGGATGAGAGATTCCAAATAGCCCTTGATGCGGGGATAGGTGGCAAAATATTCTTCAATATAG
>JAZNGI010000034.1:0-2188 GCA_045576375.1 Eubacteriales bacterium | reverse complement strand
AAAACCGACACGCCCCCCGCACCTCCCGCCACCACCGCGGCAGCCAAGCCCACCCAAAAGGAAGATATCAGCGTTTCCGTGGTGGATCCTGCCAAGAGGGTCTACACCAAGCCCGTAAACGGCTCCGTTACCAAGGATTATTCCGATGACGTACTGGTGTATTCCGTCACCATGAACGATTACCGTGTTCACGGCGGGGTTGACATTGCCGCCGCCTTGGGAAATCCCGTGATGGCCTTTTGCGACGGCGTGATCAAAGAGATCACCGAGGATCCCTTAATGGGCTACACCGTCACCGTGGATCACGGCAACGGCTTGGTGAGCGTGTATCAGAATCTGTCTGCCATCGTGCCCCAGGGCATTGAGGTAGGCGCGGCGATAAAATCCGGCGATGTCATCGCAGGCGTGGGAGAAAGTGCTCTCATCGAATGTGCCGAAAGCCCCCATCTCCACTTTGAGGTTTGGCTCAACGGCGTTGCGGTGAATCCTGCGGATTACCTGGATCTGAGCTGATGTTGGCTTTTCTCCTGGGCGCAATGCTGGGAGCAACGGTGGGGGTGTTCACCCTCTGCCTGCTTCAGGTATAAAACAAAAAGGGATGCGATTTCGCATCCCTTTTTGTTTATCGTATGTGATTTTTCAAAGCATCCAGAAAAACGCCGTTGGGTTCCAAAATCACGATCAGAGCTTGGTGGCCGTCGTCAAAAAGCAGGTATGCCTTCTGAGCGGGAACGATGTTTTGCACGTAGTTATAGCAGCGGCATTGGCGCTTTTTTTGCTCAAAGGCTTCTTGGGTGAGAACCTCCTTGGCGTGCTCCATGGAAAGGTAGCACACCCGCTCCTCCTTGGTTCCCTGCATTTTCACTACGATCAGATCGCCGTCTTGAAGAATGTATTTGTGCTGACAAAAGCGGTAACGGGTGAGAGTCAGCACCACCCAGGCAAGAGCAATAACGCTCAAGGTCTGCCACAGCCACAGGGGAGGAACGTTCCTGCTCCCCGTGAGGAAAAAGGCAACGGCGGCGGCAAGTCCCGCGAAAAGTGCGGTTTTGGTTTGCTTGGTGTTGGCGGGCGGCAGATAGGTCATTTATTTCTCCAGACTCATCAGATATTCAAAGCAGATCCTTGCCTCTTCGATTCCGCTGGGAGTAAGCGTTTCGCTTTCCACAATGATGTCCGCCCCCAGCTCGGCGGCCTTGGAACGGATGGCAGCAACGGGAGCATTCCCCATTCCCAAGGGTCTGCCCGCGCTGTCCTCCGCTTCGCCGGTGCCGTCCTTTAAGTGGATCAGAGAGAGTCTTTTGTCCTTGTGGAGCTTTTCTATGAGCGCAACGGGGTCACGCTTGCCGGCGTAGGCCCAATAGGTGTCGATCTCAAAGAAGAGGTTGGTGCGGTGATAGAGCTCATCAAAGGGCACCTGGCCGTCCTCGTTGGGGAAAAATTCAGCGGCATGGTTGTGGAAATGAAGGGTCATTCCCTCTTGAGCAAAGCGCTTTTGGGCAAAATTCAAGATCTCAATAGAACGATCCAAATCGTTTTTTGTGGCAAGGGCAATGCTGGGCACCACGGGATTTTCCGTGCCCACGGCCTTCATGTTCCTCACCGTTTCTTCAATGTGCTCCTCGTCCACTCTTTTCAGGCTCAGGTGGCAGGCCGAGACCTTCAATCCGTATTTTTTTAAAAGTTCGGCGCACTCCGCTGCGGTCTTGTTTCCAAAGCCCGCAAACTCCACTTTCTTGTAGCCGATCTCGCTCATTGCCTTTAACGCCGCTTCCATATCGGTCTGGGTGATGTCACGCACGCTGTAAAGCTGAATGCTGTATTCCATTATTTTCTCCTTTGTGATCGTTATTCGTCTAAGGCTATTATAGCCGCGGCACAGGAGATTGTCAAGAATCGAAAGGGAAAATCTCCCCGTTTTTTCAAGATAAAACCAAAGCGAAAAAAAGTGAAAGAAAATTTGAAAAACACCTTGTCAAACGGCTTTTTTTGTGGTATACTTCTAAAGTCCTCAATTAAGAGGAAGCTTCGGAGGCATAGCTCAGCTGGTTAGAGTGCTTGCTTGACATGCAAGAGGTCACTGGTTCGATTCCAGTTGTCTCCACCAAAAAATAAAGGGACTGTCGAAACAGTCCCTTTATTTTTTGTGTTTGTGTCCGCAGGACACAACATCGTTTGACCGCTTGCG
>JAZNGI010000033.1:0-10655 GCA_045576375.1 Eubacteriales bacterium | reverse complement strand
AGTCACGGCGATCAAGAGCGGGCGGGTCCCGTCGGGACGGGTCAGCCCTTCCAGGGCGGCTTCCATCATCCGCACGGTACCTGCCGCGTGGAGGTTGGTGATATCCACTCCAAGGCCGGAAAGAACCGCCATGGATTTTTTCACGGTGTTGGGAATGTCGTGGAGCTTAAGATCCAGAAAAATCTTGTGGCCGCGCTCCTTGAGCTTTTTCACAATGTCGGGGCCGGCGGAATAGAACAGCTCCATGCCGATCTTTACGAAGGGTTTTTTCTCCCCGAAACGGTCCAGAAATTCAAACACCTTGTCTGCGCCCGAAAAATCACAGGCAATAATTACGTCTTTTCCCATACTTTTGCTCCTTTGATGATTTCTTCCAACGTATTGATTCCCAGACGGTCCATGGTCTCGGGAAGGGCTTCGATAATCTTTTTGCAGGCGAAGGGATCCACCAGATTGGCGGCGCCCACTTGAACGGCAACGGCTCCCGCCATCATCATTTCAATCACGTCCTCCGCACCGGCAACGCCGCCCATTCCCACCACGGGGATCTTCACGGCGTGGGCTACCTGCCACACCATCCGCAGGGCCACGGGAAAAATGGCGCTTCCCGAAAAACCGCCCATGGTGTTGGCGATCACGGGGCGTCTGCGCTTTAGGTCGATGCGCATTCCCAAAAGGGTGTTAATGAGGCTGATGCCGTCTGCGCCCGCCTCTTCGCAGGCCTTGGCAATGCTGACGATATCGGTCACGTTGGGGGAGAGCTTGATGATCACGGGTTTTTTTGTCACTTGCTTGACGGCTCGGGTCACTTGGGCCGCCGCTTCGGGAGAAGTGCCGAAGCTCATGCCGCCGCCGTGAACGTTGGGACAGCTCACGTTGACCTCCAGCCAACCCACCTGCTCACAGGCATCCAGCTTTTGGCAAGTGTAAACGTAATCCTCCACGGAAAAGCCGCTGACGTTGGCCATGACAGGCTTGTGAAAGATCTGCTTTAAGGCGGGCAGCTCCTTTTCGATCACCGCCTCCACTCCGGGGTTTTGCAAGCCCACGGCGTTGATCATTCCCGCGGTGCACTCGGCAATGCGGGGCGTGGGGTTTCCGAAGCGGGGCTCTTTTGTGGTGCCCTTAAAGGAGAAGGTGCCCAGAATATTGATGTCGTAAAGCTCGGCGTATTCCCTGCCGAAGCCGAAGGTGCCGCTGGCGGGGATCACGGGATTGTCAAGAGGAATCCCGCACAGAGAAGTGGCTAAGCGTTCCATAAGATCTCCTCCTTTTTCAGAACGGGACCGTCCTTGCAGATGCGTTTGTAGCCCGTAACCGTGTGGCAGGAGCAACCCATGCAGGCGCCGAAGCCGCACCCCATCCGTTCTTCAAAGCTGAACTGGCCGTCTGCACAGCGACCAAACACCGCTTTCAACATGGGCTCAGGGCCGCAGGTGAACACGTAGCGCTCGGTCTCTTCCATGGCATCGGTCACAAAGCCCTTCTTACCGTAGGAGCCGTCGGCGGTGCAAACGGTGACGGGAAGCCCCAGTTGTTCAAACTCCTGTTGGCAAAACACTTCCTTTTGGGTGTTGAAGCCCAAGATCACGGAGGGCTTTTTGCCTTCCTTGAGGAGGGTTTTGGCCAACAGATACAGGGGAGGAACGCCCACGCCGCCGCCGATGAGAACGGGGGATTTCCCCGAGAGGGAGGTGTCGTAGCCGTTGCCCAGTCCCGTAAGAACGTCCAGGGTGCCCGAGGTCATTTTGCTCATTTTCTCGGTACCCTTTCCCACGATCTTATAAATTAAGGAAAGGGAATAGGGGGAAGCGTCGTGAACGGAAATGGGGCGTCGCAAAAAGAGACCGTCCAGCAACACGTTCACAAACTGTCCCGGCTTGGTGATGGCTGTGCAGTCGCCTGCCAGCTTCATTTTCATCACCGAGTCGGTGAGGGGGATGTTTTCGATCACATCCAGGTGGACTTGTTTCATAGTCGCTCCTCAGGAATCAATGGTAGAGATGGTCAGTGTGGTTTCTTCCAGAACGTCCAGCAGCACGCGCACCGTGTCCAGAGCGGTGAAGATGGTCACGTTGTTTTCGGTGGCGCAACGGCGGATCTCATAGCCGTCGCTGAGCTGACCCTTGGCGCCCACTTCGCTGGTGTTGATCACGTAGGCAATGTGTCCCTGGCGCAGAGCTTCGGGAATCTCCTCGCTGCCGTCACCAATCTTGCCGAGAATGTGGGTGCGGATCCCGTTTTGCTTGAGAAATTCCGCCGTGCCCTTGGTTGCCTGGATGTTAAAGCCCAGGTTGTAGAAGCGGCGAATGAGAGGAAGGGCTTCCTCCTTATCCTTGTCTGCGATGGTGGCAAACACCGTGCCGTAGTTTTGCAGATGCATGCCCGAGGCCTGCAGGGCCTTATACAGCGCGCGGTTGTGAGTATCGTCGTAACCGATGGCCTCACCCGTGGATTTCATTTCGGGGGAGAGGTAAGCGTCCAGGCCGTGGATCTTGTTGAAGCTGAACACAGGAACCTTCACGTAGCAACGCTTCTTTTCTTGGGGATAAATATCGAAGATGCCCTGTTCCTTCAGGCTCTTGCCCAAGATCACCTCGGTGGCAATGTCGGCAAGAGAATAGCCCGTGGCCTTGGAGAGGAAGGGAACGGTTCGGGAGGAACGGGGGTTCACCTCGATGATGAACACGTTTTCGTTCTCGTCCACGATGAACTGAATGTTGTAAAGACCGATGATGCCGATGCCCAGACCCAATTTCTTAGCGTACTGCAGGATGATCCCCTTCACCTTATCGGAGATGGAGAAGGTGGGATACACGCTGATGGAGTCGCCGCTGTGGATGCCCGTGCGTTCCACCAGCTCCATAATGCCGGGAACGAACACGTCTCTTCCGTCGCAGATGGCGTCCACTTCCACTTCCTTGCCCTGGATGTACTTATCCACCAGCACGGGCTTGTCCTCGTCGATCTCCACGGCGGTTTTCAGATAGTGGCGCAGCTGCTCTTCGTTGGCAACGATCTGCATGGCTCTGCCGCCCAAAACGAAGCTGGGGCGCACCAGCACGGGATAGCCGATCTGCTCGGCGGTGCGGATGCCGTCCTCAATTTTGGTGACGGCTTTTCCCTGAGGCTGGGGAATGTTCAATTCCCGCAGGAGATTCTCGAATACGTCGCGGTTTTCCGCCCGTTCAATGGCGGCGCAGTCGGTGCCGATGATATTCACGCCCCGATCCATCAAGGGCTGAGCCAGGTTGATGGGGGTCTGTCCGCCCAGGGAAGCTACCACGCCCTCGGGCTTCTCAAACTCGATAATGTTCATCACGTCCTCGGGAGTGAGGGGCTCAAAATACAGCTTGTCTGCGGTGGTGTAGTCCGTGCAAACGGTTTCGGGATTGTTGTTGATGATAATGGCTTCGTAGCCGGAATTTTTAATGGTGGTCACGGCGTGAACGGTGGAATAGTCAAACTCCACGCCCTGGCCGATACGGATGGGCCCTGCGCCCAGCACCACGATCTTCTTTTTGTCGGAGAGGCGGGAGGCGTTGGTATCCGTGTAGGAAGAGTAGAAATAGGGGATGTAGGCGCCCGTGTGGCAGGTGTCCACCATTTTATACACGGGGAAGAGGGAGAGGGATTTTCTCAGATTGTAAACCTCGATCTCCTTCTTTTTCCAGAGGCGGGCGATCTCGGGATCGGAGAAGCCCATTTTCTTTGCTTCTCTCAGTACGCTTTCGTCACCGGGGGCGGCGGCCAGCTTGTTCTCCATGGCAATGATCTTCACCAGGGACTCCAGGAAATAGGGAGTGATCTTGGTGATCTCGTGAAGCTCCGCCACGCTTGCACCGCGGCGCAACAGCTCTGCCACGGCGAAAATGGTGTCGTGCTTAAAGTCTTTGAGATACTCTCTTAACCCGTCGGGGGTCATTTGCTCGAACTTGGGCAAGGAGAAGTGGTCCGCGCCGATCTCCAGGGAGCGCACGGATTTCAACAGACATTCCTCCAGGTTGGAGCCGATGCCCATCACCTCGCCCGTGGCCTTCATCTGCGTGCCCAGGGTGTTGGGAGCGGAGGCGAATTTGTCAAAGGGGAAGCGGGGAAGCTTGGCCACCACGTAATCCAAACGGGGCTCGAAGGCGGCGTTGGTGTTGGCAATGGCAATCTCTTCCAGCGTCATTCCCACGGCGATCTTCGCGGTGACTCGGGCAATGGGATAGCCGCTGGCCTTGGATGCCAGAGCGGAGGAACGGCTGACGCGGGGGTTTACCTCGATAAGGAAGTATTCACTGGTGGTGGGATGCAGGGCAAACTGCACGTTGCATCCGCCGGAGATCTTTAATTCGCGGATGATCTTGATGGCGCAGGCGTTGAGCATCTTCAGATCGTGATCGTTGAGGGTG
The DNA here is from genome assembly GCA_045576375.1 of Eubacteriales bacterium. Lineage (GTDB taxonomy): Bacteria > Bacillota > Clostridia > Oscillospirales > SIG627 > SIG685. The sequence goes on along the minus strand of JAZNGI010000033.1, from coordinate 6,258 downwards.
AGGATGGGGGCTACCACGGTAGAGTCGCCGGTGTGAACGCCCACGGGGTCCACGTTTTCCATGCCGCAGATGGTGATGGCGCGGTCCTCGGAGTCACGCATCACTTCAAATTCAATTTCCTTGTAGCCCTTCACGCTCTTTTCAATGAGCACCTGATGTACGGGGGAGAGCTTGAAGGCGTTGAGACCCACGCTGATGAGCTCTTCTTCGTTGTAGGCAAAGCCGCCGCCGGTGCCGCCCAGAGTAAAGGCGGGACGAAGCACCACGGGATAGCCGATGCGTTTTGCCGCTTCTTTGGCCTCCTCCAGAGAGTAGGTGATCTCCGAGGGGATGGTGGGCTCTCCGATGGACTGGCACAGCTGCTTGAACAGCTCTCGGTCCTCTGCCCGCTCAATGCTTTCGGAGGTGGTGCCCAGAAGCTCCACGCCGCACTCCTTGAGAATGCCCTTCTTTTCCAATTGCATGGCCAGATTCAAGCCCGTTTGTCCGCCGATGCCGGGAACGATGGCGTCGGGGCGCTCGTAACGCAGGATCTTAGCAATGTATTCCAGAGTCAGAGCCTCCATATACACCTTGTCGGCAATGGTGGTGTCGGTCATAATGGTGGCGGGGTTGGAGTTGCAAAGCACCACCTCGTAGCCCTCCTCCTTCAAGGCAAGGCAGGCCTGGGTGCCCGCGTAGTCAAATTCCGCCGCCTGGCCGATCACGATGGGGCCGGAGCCGATGATAAGAATTTTTTTAATGTCCGTTCTTTTAGCCATGAGTAATACCTCCCGATGAACTCAACACAAGGATAAAACCTGAATTTATATTTGGTGAACCGCTCTGCCTTGGCAGAGGGTAAGGATGCATTTTCCGAAAAACTCCATTCCCTCAAAGGGAGTGGCTTTTCCCATGGACACGAATTGCTCTCCCTTCACAAGGAAGGCCTCTTTTGTGTCCCACACGCACAGCTCCTCTTCTTTTAAAGGAATACCGAAGCGTTTTCTGGGGTTCAGACTCATCAGCTCAACGAGCTTTTCCAAAGGGAGGATCCCGGGCTTCACCAAATGGGTGAACAGGGCGGCAAAGGCGGTTTCCAGTCCCACCACGCCGAAGCTGCTTTTCTCCAGCCCTCGGGCCTTTTCCTCCCCGCTGTGGGGGGCGTGATCCGTGGCGATCATATCCACGGTGCCGTCCAGAATGCCCTCGATCAGAGCTTGTCTGTCCTCTTCTCCCCGCAAGGGCGGGTTCATTTTAAAGCGCCCGTCTTCTTTCAGATCTTCGTCGGTGAGGATCAGATAGTGGGGCGCGGTCTCGCAGCTTACGTCCAGCCCTTCCTTTTTGGCCTTGCGGATGGCCTCCACGCTTTGGGCGGTGCTGATGTGGCACACGTGGTAGGCACAGCCGGTTTTTCTCACCAGCTCCAGATCTCTTTGGATCTGCCGATATTCGCTTTCGCTGGAAATGCCCCGATGGCCGTGGCGTAAAGCGTAGGCACCCTTGTGAATGTAGCCCCCTTCCAGAAGGCTTTCGTCTTCGCAATGGGCCACGATCATTTTGTTCAGAGCCTTTGCCTTTCTCATTGCCGCTTCCATCAGCTCGGCAGTCTGAATGCCCTTGCCGTCGTCGGAAAAACCGATCACCTTGGGAGCAAGCTCCTCCATTTGGGAAAGCTCTTTCCCCTTTTGCTCTTTGGTGATGGTGCCGTAGGGAAACACGGAGATCACGGCGGTCTGTTCAATGAGATCCGTCTGCTCCTTCAGTGCGGCGGCACAGTCGGGAGGAGGGGAAAGATTGGGCATGGAGCAGAGGGCGGTGTATCCTCCCGCGGCTCCCGCTCGGGTGCCCGAGGCAATGGTTTCTTTATAAGAAAAACCCGGCTGACGCAAATGTACGTGTACATCGCAAAAGCCGGGAAAAACGTGATACGAGGATTGACGGGGGCAAAGAGCCTCCAAACGGGAAAGAACGGAGGAAGAGAGCTGGATGTGTACGGGGGTAAACTTTGCTTTGCGTGTGCTCATAATTGTTTCCTTTCCCAACTGAGTGAAAATCCTTGCCGATCTGTCTGCATCGCTTCTTGAAAATCTGACTTTGTAAACTTCACATATTATAACACAGTTTGCGAAAGATGTCAACAAGCATCGAAGGGATTTTTCCTTTTCGTGAAAGTTGTCGGTTTTGTTTTTTCTCTTTTTGCCCTTTCTGTTCCATACCTATAATTTCAATGAAAGGGAGCGCGGTTTTTTTCAAATTTTCTTGTGTTTTTTTCTCCTTTGTGGTACAATTTTCCACAGAAAGAAAAAACGGGGGAACCGAGTGTGAAACATTTCATTCTTTTGTGTGATTACGGACTGGACGACGCCGCGGCCACGGCGGAGCTTTTTTTGCGAAAAGAAAAAGAGGATCGGGTGGACGTTCTGCCCGTGGGAGGCAATATGCCTCTGGAGCAAACCCGGCGCAACGCCCGCGTGCTTTTGAGTCATCTTTCCTTTGAAGAAGGGACGGTGCGCCTGGTGGACACCTCCGTTCTCTCTCAACCAAAGGAGCGGCTGCCTTTGATCCACGGGGCGGACGGGATGGGCGACGTGCTCGCTCTGCGGGAGGGCTTTGCCTTGGAAGAGATCGGCTTGAACGCCTGGGAAAAGACTCTCACGGGGGAGGAGATCCTCATCAGCCTGGGCCCCTGCACCGTCACCCGATATCTTCTGCAGCGCCGCCGCTTTTCCCAATTGTGGCTCATGGGCGGCACCGTGGAACAAACGCCCAATTTCCGAGGCAGGGAATTTAACCACGCGTTGGACGTGGAGGCCTTTGCTTATTGCACCCGCTTTGCCCACAAAGCCGCCACGATGGATACTTGCTTTCACGACCGCTTCAACCTGATGGAACACCCTCCCCGGTCGGAAGATCCCCTGGTGGAGAGCTTGCTTTCCCGTTATCTGCACTATGCCGTTGCCCGCGGCGCGGACCGTTGCTGTGTTTTCGACTGGGTGCTGATCCGCGCCCTGTTTTTCCCCGAAAGGTTTTGCTGTGAAAAGCGGCGGGATCCCGACGGGAATCTGCTCAACGTGTTGAGGTATTTGGGATGAACCGCTCCGTGTTTTTTCGTCGGGAGGATTATTTGAAGGGAATGGCCGACAGCGCCCCTGTGGGGATCGGCTATTTTGCCGTCAGCTTCGGCTTCGGCGCCCTGGCCGCTTCCCGCGGGCTGAGCGTGTGGCAGGCCACTCTCATCTCTCTGACCAATCTCACCAGCGCGGGCCAGTTTGCGGGGCTCACGGTGATCGCGGCGGGAGGCGGGCTGTTGGAGTTGATCCTGACCCAGCTTGTGATCAACAGCCGCTATCTGCTGATGAGCCTTGCCCTCACCCAGCGGCTGGATCAACGCTTCGGCTTGGGCGTGCGATCGGTGGGCGCTTTTTTCAACACCGACGAGATCTTTGCCCTGGCAATGAAGCGCCCCTCGCCCTTGAGCGTTCCCTATTGGATGGGACTGGGGCTTCTTCCCGTTCTCGGCTGGAGCTTGGGAACCTTTTGCGGCGCCGCGGCGGGAAGCCTGTTCCCCTTGGCGGTGCGCTCTGCGCTGGGAATGGCGCTTTACGCCATGTTCGTTGCCATCGTCTATCCCCAGGCCAGAGAGGAGAAGTCCGTGCTGTTCGTGGTGGCAGTTGCCTGCCTTCTCAGTTGTTTGTTCACCTGGGTTCCCGTTATGAACTCTCTGAGCGCAGGTCTTGCCATCGTGGTGTGCACGGTGGCGGCGGCCTTGCTGGGAGCTTTGCTGTTCCCCTTGCCCGAGGAGGAAAACAAATGAGTTTTTACCTTAGCGTTGCCGTGATGGCGCTCACCACCTATCTGATCCGAATGCTCCCTTTGACGCTGTTTCGCAAGCGGATCGAAAACCGTTTTATCCGCTCCTTTTTGTATTACGTTCCCCCCGCCTGTCTGGCGGCCATGACCGTTCCCGCCATTTTCACCGCCGCGCCCCACGTGCTTAGCGGTGCGGTGGGCTTGGTTAGCGCCGTGACAGCGGCGGCGTTTCGCTGTAAGCTGCCCGCCGTGGCGGCTGTCTGCTGCATTGCGGTGCTGGCGGTGGAAGGATTGTATTTGTTGGGATAAAAAGAAAAGACGGAACCAAACTCCGAAAAAAGAGTGTGTTCCGTCTTTTTTGTTTTAGCTCATGGGAACGCCCACGGCTTCCATTGCTTGCTCCAAGCCCTTGGGATCGTCGAACAGGCAGGCACAAAACAAAGAAGAGAGCTCGCTTTGAAAGCGGATCTTCCATTGACCGTTTTGCTCCTCCAGGGAGAACGAGATCACGCTTTCCTTCATTTGAGGGGCATCCTCGTGAACGGCGCTTACAACGAAGCTGTCAATAAAGGGAGCAAGCTGAGGATAGTCGGTTTCATTGAGCCCCGCGGCCAGGGTGGCGTCCTTAAAGGCGCCGTAGGCAGAGGAAAGAAGGGCCGAGCCGTCCACCCATTTCACGTAGGCCTTCACGGCGGCGGTTTTTCCCTCCCTTTGAGAGGAGGTGATCCGATGGGTCATTTTCCCCGCGGCGTATTGCAGGTAGAGAGGGAGACTGTCCGTGTCAAAGGACACCTCGTTATAGAGAGAAAAGGCTCGGTCGTCCAGTCCCAAAAAGAAGCTCTCCGCCTCGTCCTTTTCAAGCATCAACAGGCTTTCGGCACCGTCCGTGTCAAAGGCCTCCAGGGCGCGCAAAAACAGCTCCGCCGCTTGCTCGGCGGGGTCCTCGGGAAGAGGAAGGGAGCTTTGGGGCGCAGGGGCGCAGGAAAAGAGAAGAAGGAGCGTCAGCAAAACAGGAATCAGTCGTTTCATAGCATTTCCCAAATACACTTTCTCGGACATTCGTGATAGCAGTTGCCGCAGGAGGCGCAAAGCTCTTGATTGATCCGGGCGATATGTCCGTCAACGGTGATCGCCCCCGTGGGGCAGACCTTTTCGCATCGGCGGCAACCGATGCAGCCCGCCGAGCAATGCTTGCGGGTGGAAACCGGATCGTCGGGGGAGAGGCATCCCACCCAGTAGCGGGCGTTGGCGGGAAGCAGGGTGATGATCCGCTTGGGGCAGGCGTCCAAACAGTCGCCGCAACCGTCGCACAGGGCGGCGTCCACGGCGGCAATGCCGTCAATGATGCGGATGGCGCCCTTTTTGCAGGCGCGCAGGCAGTCGCCGTAGCCCTCGCAGGCGTTAAAGCAGGCTTTGCTTCCGCCGCCCACCAGTGTCACCGAGGCGCAATCGTGGGCGCCGTCGTAGACGTATCTGCCGGCGCAGTACTTGGCGGTACCCCCGCATAACACCCGGGCGCAGAGGGAAGGAGGGATTCGGGAGGTGTCCTCCTGGCGGATCACTTCATCCAGTTGCTTGCTTCGGCGGCGGATCAAGAGAGAAAAATCCAGCATATAGTCTCTGTGCCGCTTTCCCACGGGCTCCACGCTGTGTTTTCCTCTGCCGAAGGGGGTGGGAAGAGTCAGATATTCCAAAGCGGGAGAGAGCAGATTCATTAGGCAGAGGGCCGCGTAGAGGGCGGGCATGGGCGAAATCAGATGGCTGAGAAGATAATAAAGAGCGGCAAAGAGGGAGCCGAACAGGAGACGGCCCGGGTTGGTGGCGGGAATGGTCACGGGATCGGTGAGCATAAACACCGAGGCGAACAGCAAGCCGCCGCTCATCAGATAAGCCGCCATATATTCCAGAGAAAATTCTCCGGGCATACTGAAAAAGCTCATCAAAGCGCTGAAGCCCAGGCAGGACACCATGGGGCGAAAATCCGCCGTATGGCGCACGAAAAGAAACAGGGCGGAGAGCAAAATCAGAAGGGCGGGGGTGTAAAGAAGCATTCCCGCATCCGTTCCCAAAAGCATCTCCAGGGAGGAGACGGCGGGGATCTGATCCTTGGCCACCGCGTCCAGGGCCGTTTCAATTCCCGTCAGACCCTCCATTTGAAGAGCAAAGGGATCCAGCCCTTGGGAGGGATCGGGAACCAGATTCATAGTGATGGGAAAGATCAGGTGCAACACCAACAGGGCTGCCGCGGCGGGGTTGAGACGGTTTTTCCCCAGGCCGCCCCCTGCGGCCTTCACGAGCACGATGGCCAAAAAGGCGCCCAGGGGACACAGCCAAAGCGGAGCGCTCGGGGGGAAGCCGGCGGCCAGGATCATCCCCGTAACCGCGGCGCTGAGATCCCGCACGGTGCCCGCCCGCTGAAGAAATTTCGTGCAGATATAATCAAAACAACAGCAGAAAAAGACGGTG
>JAZNGI010000032.1:0-8090 GCA_045576375.1 Eubacteriales bacterium | reverse complement strand
TCTTCCTAAGACCGCTTGGCCTCCGACTTGTGTTTCAGCAGGTTTTTGTGTTTCAGCAGGTTTCTGTGTTTCAGCAGGTTTCTGTGTTTCAGCAGGTTTCTGTGTTTCAGCAGGTTTCTGTGTTTCAGCAGGTTTTTGTGTTTCAGCAGGTTTCTGTGTTTCAGCAGGTTTCTGTGTTTCAGCAGGTTTCTGTGTTTCAGTATTAGTAGCAGTGTTATCATTTGAAGAAGCACTTTCGGTGTTTGTTCCTTTTTCTTCACCATTCAGTGCAGCACCACATTTGCTACAAAACAATGCTTCATTTGGAAGTTCCACCTCACAGTTTGGACAAGTAGTTTTTCCACCACAAGCAGTAAGCAAAAAAAGCATAACTATTGCCAAAACAAGAGAAATAATTTTTTTCATTTTCCTATCTCCTCAAAATAAAAAAAGTGTGTGCAACACGAAGTCGCACACACCGAAAAATGCTCGACTTCGATTTGCTACCACACAAAACTCCACACTCCACACAGAAATGCGAAATAAGAAGTCAGCACTTTTACCGAAGTAAAATGCCCACTTCCGTGTGGAAAAATACATTTTAGAGTTTTATGTGGTGAACACATTATATCACAAATCAATATCAATGTAAAGCCACTTTGAAAAAATGTCAAAAAAGGTATGCAGAAAAAATTGTGTTGTCGATGTTTCTTTCATACTTATTTTGCCTTACTCAAAAAGGCAAATAAATAATACGAAAGGAACAAACAATAATGAAATCAGAAAAGAAACCCCCAAACACTATTTTTTATGGCAGTTATAAGGATATGATTTATAATGCCAGCCCACAAGAGGTCAAGGAAATAATGGTCGCCTTTTGCGAATATGCCTTTGACCACAAAACTCCAAAGGTATCTCCCAATATTTCTCTTGTGTGGGGGATTATCAAAGGGAACATTGATAAAGACCACTCACAGTATTCAGAAAAGTGCAGAAAGAACAGCGAGAATGCTAAAAAGCGATATTCATCAACCGTGACCTATACCATTGGCGACAATGAGTATGAATTGATTTTCCCCAAAAGGAACAAGGACAATGTAATTGGCGAAAAAGAGTTTTCTACGTTGTTTGGTGAAATAGAGGATGACCACGAAAGATATCACCGCCACCTTACCAACTTTATAGCAATAGGCAATGATGATGAATGGGAAAAGCCTTATAAAGAATACGAGGCGGAGATTTGGAGCGATATCACAAAAGAAGATAATTCATAAGAAAAACAGGAGGCGATTTTTTCGCCTCCCTTCTTTTTCCCCTTAAGCTTTGCGACCGGATTCGATCGAATGCGGTCGCAGTTTCCCTGTATTGTTTTTATTCTCTTGTTATGGAATGTAGTGTAGTGGGTTGTACTGTCCTGGGAATGGGTTGTCTTGGGTTGTTGTACTGCATTGGGTTGTCCTCTCTTGTAGTGTGGTGTACTGTATTGGGTTGTTAAATAATATAAGGGGTATTAACAAAAACATAAATACATAAAGAAAAGAATAAACACAATACAAGCATAAACACATATAAGAAAAGCAGGGATAAACCCTGCTCAATCTTATCTCTTACGAGGTATATGTGTCTCTTTCTTTCGCTTTCGCTCTACAATGCGAGGGTCTGCCTCAATGGTGTCTATTTCATCAGGTGATTTATAAATGGTGTTTAGCAGTTCAACCGTTCTCTTTATAAGGTCGGGATTGTTGGTGCTGATATAATACTTTTTGGTGGTTTCAAGTTTCTTATGTCCCATTAAGTCCATAAGCATATTGAGGTTCATATTATTCGCAGCACAGTTTGAGGCAAAGGTGTGTCGCAAGTTGTGGAACTTGAAATCCCACCCAAGTTCTGCCTTTATTTTCTTGCTCCAATATTTCATAGAGTTTACTGTCAACAGTTCGCCGTTTGCCTTGCGGTTAATAAAATCGCCCTCGGTGATTTCCTCTTTGAGCATTGTATCAAACACTCTCTCGGTGTTGCGGTATGCTCTGCCCATTGCCTTTTTCTGTTCGTTCTGTTTGGTATATAGGTCATAAAGGTAGTTGTGCAACACTTTCGGCATATATACCTTGCGAACACCCTTTAAGGTTTTAACTGGGCACAATTTGATTGTCTTGTCCTCATAGTGCATTTGCCTGTTAATAAGTATAGAACCTTCTGTCCAGTCAATAGACCGCCAACGAACTGCAAAGACTTCTGATATACGAAGACCGCAATACAGACCAAGGTAAAAAGCGGTGAGGAGGTTGCCGTCCTCACTCTTGAATAAATCCTCCATTTCGTTGATTTGGTACTGACTATATGTTTCAATTGGACTTTGTGATTCTTCATAATCTGCTTGGGTCATTTCGGGCATTGTGAGCCTTGTCTTTTTTTCTACAAACATTTTAAGGTACTTTTCATAGTCAACCTTGTCAAGTCGGTAAGCATAACCCCAAAGCAGATAGAAGAACCGCAAAAATCCCTCTACATATTTATATTCATAACCCTTTATGGTATAAAGTTCGTGTAGGTAATTTTGCAAATCGGCAAGGGTTATATCTTTTAATAACTCATCACCAAACTTATCAGAAATATGGTTCTTCCACATACTCTCTTGTTTGGCAATAGTGGAGGGTGCTTTGCTCTTTGCCTCGGCAGAAGACATATAATGCTCATAAAGGTCTTTAAGGGTCATTTCCTTTTGTTTAGAGATGTGTTTCTTCTCACCTGATAAAAGTCTCGCCTTGTGTGTTTCTTTCGCCTTATATGCCTCCTCAGCCGTTAAAAAGGGGTGTCCGTGCTCATTCCTCTTGCAAGTGGTGTCAATCTTCTCACCATTCGGCAAGGTCAATTTAAGGCGATACTGCCAAGCGGTTTTATTCGCATTTAAGGGTAATGTCCCAGGGTATCTTCTTCCCATAATAAACCTCCTATGCTTTTTCCTCATATCTTTTTTTATTAATTATATCTAAAGATTTGGGGTGTGTCAAGGGGTGTTTATTTAGTAATAACCGCATAAAACAAGGCTTTTTTATGACTTTTCAAGATGAGGTCCGACATGGCAAAGCCTTCGAAGGTCTTCTTAACAGATACTTCAAATAAGCGAAAAACCTTGGTAAAAGGTGTTTTCCTCTAATTCCGTATGGGAGATGGTTAGTGTCGCAACTTTCCGAGGGAACACTTTTTCGGCACACCCTTCGGGGTGTGCTTTTTATTGCGGTGAGTTATACTATCAAGCACAAAAAGAAAGTCTATCGGTTAACAGGGAAAGAAGGTATGCGATAATGTCCCATGGCATTTTGGGGAGTGGCGCAAAGACTTCGAGGGACTTTTGAAAAAATTCAGTGTATCCCTTACCGTACCTCTTACTGTCCCAACAACCGGAGAGCTTCGCGCCACCGAAGAAGAGGATTGACATTCCTTTCTCCCCGTGTTATAATTTACGCAAATAAAAGACGGAGAATGCTATGGATAATATCTTCATCGGCTGGAGCGGAAACAGGCCCATTGCCGAAAATATTGCTAAAATGATCAACAACACTTCCTCCAAAAAGGCAATCGTCGGAGGGGGAGAACCCAAGGATATGTTTATCGGCGCGCAAGTGATGCGCCAGATCGATCAAAGCAACTTCGCCGTCCTTCTCGTGGAGGACAAGGAAGACGGGCAGATCAGTCCTAACATCATCTTTGAGTGGGGCTACATCATGGCAAAATTGCCCTTGAATAATATCTGCACCGTGCTGATCAATAAATCCCCCCGGGATCTTCCCAGCGATCTTTTGGGAACCTGGGTGTTTGAAACGTCCTACGATAAATCAAATTATAACGAAGAAGAACTGACAAAACAGATCTACGACATCGTGCAAAGAAGCTTTGGCGAAAGCGCCAACATGAACTATTTTAATTTGATAGACCGTTGGAACCAGGTCTTTATCCGTTTGAAAACCAACCAATGCAACGATGAGACCGAAAAGGTGGAATGCCTGTTGATGGGCTGCCTGGCCGCCTATTATTATATGGATAATATCCCTCTGCGCAAGCTGCTTAACACGCTTTCCGGAAACGTGGCAACCAACGAAGTCATCGGTTTTGCCAAAGCCTACACCGATCTTTTCATCGAAAGCGCCAACATGACGACCCCTCTTTCACAGGACACCGTCTTTTTGCTGATGCAGACCTTTGAATCGGTGCTGGTGCGCAACAGAAGCCTTTCTCCCGAGCTGGATCTTTTGCTGGACATTCTCTGTAACGACGCCTACGGCCTTACCTGCTCTCTCTTCCTGAAGAACGAGGCGCTGGATGCGCAAACCCTTGAGTTCTTCTCTCAAAAGGCATTGGATTGCTGCAATAAGGCATTGGCAGATCTGGAGCTGTTCCACCAAAAGCACGAATGTATTTGCTTGTATCTGTTGCTGAAGAGTTATCTGTACAACGATTTGGCCCATCTGTATCACGACGTATTCCGGGACGAAGAAAAGTTCAAAGAGCTGTTGGCCCTGTCCGTGGACCATCGCAAGCAACTGCATCAAACCTTTATGTCCATGTATCCCAGCAACGTCTTTCTGGCCACAAAATTTGAGCAGGAATACATCATCGCCCTGAGCGAACAGTGCAATTACATGGAAGAATCGTTTATGAAGACCATGTATAAGAAAATGGTGGTTTCCAAATTCGCCGAATGGAAAAAAGAGCTGGTATACACCAGCTCCCTCACAGACAGAATTGCCGCCAACATCGAAAAGATACAATAGATCTCACGTCAAAGTCGAATCTTGTCGGCAGTCACGCACCCTTTGCCCACAAAAAACGTTTTTAAAAAATCATCCCGAACACGTTCGTGTTCGGGATCTTTCTTTGCCCTTTGCGCTCAGATGCCTATAAATGCACGGTTGTTTTTCAAGGTCCGTTGCAGCTTTTTTACGTCCACGTTACCAACGGTTGTTTTTTCCTTGACTGCGAGTCCCATTGCCGCACCCGCCGCTTCCCCGATACTGCAAACGGTAGGCATGATCCGGTAAGAAGCCTGCGCGCCGTGGTCGGAAGAAATACATCTGCCCGCTACCAGCATATTATCCGCGCCCTTTGGTATCAGACAGCGGTATGGAATCGTATAATATTCTCCCTTGGGAAAATAGTAATGGCTCGTTCCGCTGCCCTCGGGGTTGTGAATATCAATGTCGTAATTACAGGCAGCGATGGCGTCTTCAAATTTCACGCAGTTCTTGCAATCCGTTTCGGTTAAAACGTACTCCCCCACGATCCTTCGGCTTTCCCGAACGCCGATTTCCGACGCAGTCATCATTAAAAAGCTGTTTTCCAGTCCGTCTGCGTGCTTTTTCATAAAATCATAGATCTCGCGCACCTGTTTGCGCGCAAGGATTTCCGCCTCCGTCACCTCTTGGGGAGAAACAGGATTCTTTTTCACCACCCTGGTGGTATTAAAGTGCAACACGTTGGTAACGGGGGTTCGAAACACCAGAATATCCTCTCTCGGATTCATGAGCTCTCCCGCTTCAACGGCTTTTGCGTGGGCCGCTTTTAACCGTTCTTTGCTTGCCGCAAACCGTTCCACGTCCACGTTTCCCACTCGAAAACATAAGGTCATAGGCTGACACAGACCGTCCGGCTCACGGCCGAGGACGGTGGGACACCCGGCAAGATAGGCAAGCTGCGCATCCCCCGTAGCATCAATGAAATAATCCGCTTCTATCTTCATCTCTGCGCATTTTGTGGCAACGGATATGGTTTTGATCCGCTCCCCTTCCTTTTCGGCTTTGAAGATATATGCGTGGTACAGCAAGTCAACGTCGGCCTCTAAAACCAAATCGTTGAGGATCATTTTTAATTCTTCTTCCAGAAACGCTTCTTTCTCATAACGCTCCCCAACAAGCCAAAAAAATGCATTGGTTGGTTTCCTTGATGAAACAGCACGCCGACAAAATGTATTCCACCAACCTTTCCCTCAAAGAGATTGCTCTCACCTATCAGAAAAATGAAAAATATCTGGGCAGGCTTTTCAAAAAGGAAACGGGAGTGGGCTTTAACGAATATTGCACGCAAAAACGCTTAAAAAAAGCGGAGAGCCTGCTGATACAAAGCGATGCCAAGATCATCGATATTGCGTTGGATTGCGGCTTTAACAACGTTTCCTATTTTAACAGACTGTTTAAAAAGAAGCACGGCACCTCGCCAAAAACGTATCGCGCCGCAAAAAAACGCCCGGGAGCAGTCCGCTGATCCTTTGCCCCCTCCCGCGGCGTTCGGCTTGCCCCGTTGCCCTTCCCGCAGGCACAGCCCCTTTTGAGCAAGCGATTCACACCCCGCCAAACAACCGATTCAGATCAATATCCGCCATAAACGCGGCGGCGTAAGACATAGTCAGATGGAAGAGGGAAGTGTTCCACTTGGTATCCTTCCCCCACCCCTCAAAGGTGGTGGTTCCGCCCTCCCGTAAGATGCGTCTCCACGCCCCCTCGTCCAGAAGACATTGTTTGATCCGATCGTATCGGCCGTTTCTGGCCAGCCCCATCAGAACGGGAAACGTGCAGAACAAGGAAAGGGAGCTGATGGAGCTTTTTTCCAGCATAGACAGAAAATTCTGCTGAAATTCCCCGTCCGAACAAAGGCCGAAGGCGTAAACAAAGCTGTTGCCCACCAAACTGATATGTTGCGTGTTTTCGCCGTCTTTGAACAAGTGCTTTTTTTCGTCATAAAAAGCGGTGTAGAAAGCAGAGATCAGCGGCGTTTGGTCTCGGTATTGGGGCAAATTCAAAATTTCACAAATGCGATTGGCCGTTCGGATCGCCGCAATGTAGTAAGCATTGAGGGAGATATGTGCCTCCTTACAGATCTGCCCTTCCCGAATGTCCACGTCATAATCGTGCTGAAAATTCTTCGGCCATTCCACAACGCACCATTTATCAAGATCCCTTAAAAGACCGTCCTTTTCGTACTCCCGTGCGTAGGCATCCAGCAATTTTTGCACCTTGGAATAATTTTGCAGCAGATATTCCCTGTCGCCCGTATAATTGTAATGCCACAACACAAGATAAACCAGGATCAAAGGGAATTCCGCGATCTCCTGCATAAACGAGCAGCACATACAGGTCACCAGAGTGTCGGTGATGAAGTCCGTGGAAAAGGCGTCGTCCATTAGCTTGCGCACCATAGAATCGTCGCCCGTGAGGATCATATGGGTCAGCGCGGTATAGCAGCCGTCACCAAGATAGAAGCCTTTTTCCCGCTCCATGCAATCCTGAATCACTTCCTGCACGCCATACTTTTGGGTATGAACGCAAAGCTCCCAGATTCTCTTCAAGTCATCATTGCGGGAATACTCCGATTTCAGTTGTGTTTTCAATGTAAAAGGATAACGGCGAATGAGAAAACAGACCTCTTTGATCCGGACGCCGTCGGGAAATGAAAGTTGGGCATAGCGAAAGGCTTTGTAATCAAACCAGTCAAGGACACTTTCCCCCTCCGCAAGGATCCATTCTTCCTCATAGGTGCAATTTGCACGCAGGTTGTATCGCAAAGTGCCGTCGTCATTGAGCTCCTGTGCACATCGAACGGTAACGAGATCGCCTTTTCTGCCTTGCGCGGTCACACAAAGATATCCCACGTAGTTGGAGCCGAAATCATACAAAACGCCGTTGCCCTCAACCTTGGTGTCCACGGGAAAGACTCTTTCAAATTCCAGCATTTTGCTTTTTTGCTCTGCCAAGGTATGATCGGCATTTCTATTGATTTTGGCATTTTTCCAGCGCGTGTCATCAAATTCAAAAGAAGCAAACCCCACCTCTGCCCCGTTGGAATCGTATCGTTCCAAAAACTGTGTCCGATACCCGCACACCCCCGTTTCGGTATAAGCAGTATGGGGACAAGTTTGAAAGCTTTCATCGCTGGAAACCACCGTTTTTCCGTCGATCACCAGATCAAGAAGCAAGCCGTGTCGGTTGTCGCCGCTTTGCCAGACGCGGTTGATAAGCCCTTGATATAAGGTGTGGACGGCGATGAGATTTTCCCCTTCCTGCAGATACTCCCCCACGTCTATCACGTTATAGTTGTAGTGAAAATGATACGACGGAGCG
>JAZNGI010000031.1:0-15560 GCA_045576375.1 Eubacteriales bacterium | reverse complement strand
CTTCTGGACAGCGATCCGGGCAAGGTTCGCGCCAAGGCCTACGATATCGTTCTCAACGGGTGGGAGCTGGGCGGCGGCTCGGTGCGGATCCATCGGGGCGACGTTCAGGCAAAGATCTTTGAGATCCTGGGCATCTCCCGGGAAGAAGCCAAGCTGAAGTTCGGATTCCTGCTGGAGGCCTTTCAATACGGTGCCCCCCCTCACGCGGGCATGGCCTTCGGGTTTGACCGTTTGGTCAGCCTGATCCTCGGCCTGGATGCCATTCGGGATTGCATTGCCTTCCCCAAGGTGCAGAACGCCTGCGAATTGATGACGGAGTGTCCCGCTCCCGTGAGCGAAGCAGCACTGGCGGATCTGAAGATCAAAGTGGAATCCCAAGAATAAAAACTACGAAAAAGGACGGAAGAGTCTTCTTCCGATGAAGCAATGATAGAAATCAACGGTATTACGAAGAAATACGGGAACAAGTACGCGGCCAAGAACGTTACTTTCACCGTCAAAGAGGGAGAGATCATGGGCTTTCTCGGCCCCAACGGCGCGGGAAAATCCACCACGATGAACATTCTCACCGGATACATCTCTTCCCCCTCCGGCACGGCCAAGATCGACGGGATCGACATTCTGGACGACCCCATTGCCGCCAAGAGAAAGATCGGTTTTCTCCCCGAGCTTCCTCCTCTCTATACGGATATGACGGTGAAGGAGTATCTCAACTTCGTTTACGATCTCAAGGAATGCAAGCTCAACCGAAAAAAGCACATCGAAGAGATCTGCTCCATTGTAAAGATCGACGACGTCTATCACCGAATCATTAAAAACCTTTCCAAGGGCTACCGTCAGAGAGTGGGAATTGCCCAGGCGCTGATCGGAAATCCCCCCGTGCTTATCTTCGATGAGCCCACGGTGGGCTTGGATCCCAAGCAGATCATTGAGATCAGAAATCTCATCCGCTCTTTGGGGAAGAACCATACGATCATTCTCAGCACCCACATTCTTTCCGAGGTGCAGGCCATTTGCGACAGGATCGTGGTCATTAACGAAGGAGAGATCGTGGCAGACGAGCGCACGGGAGAGATCGCCCAGGCGGTGAACGGCCCCAAGCGCCTTTGTGTGAATATCTGCGGCCCGCAAAACGAGGTGCTGAAGCTTCTGAAAAACACCGACGGTGTGTCCTATGCGGAGATCCTCGGCCCCCGAGACAGCGACAGCTTTGCCTATCTTGTGGAGATGAAACCGGGCATTGACGTGCGAAAGCCCATTTTCTATGCCCTCAGCGCCAAGGGGTGGCCCATCATCGGCATGGAAAATATGGGCATGAGTCTGGAAGATATTTTCATCAGCCTCACCACCCATCGCAACAATTCCGCGCACAAGAACTAAAAAGGGGGACGATAGCGTGTTTGCAGTATATAAAAAAGAGCTGAGGGGCTATTTCATTTCCCCTGTGGGCTATGTGTTTATGGCGGTGTTTCTCATTGCCTCCGCCCTGCTTGTTTCCTACAATAACCTTTCTCAGACCACCACGGAACTGTCGGGATATTTCACTCTTTTGATCTTCCTGTTCGTGGTGCTGATCCCTCTTCTCACCATGCGCTTATTGAGCGAAGAGAGAAAAACAAAAACGGAGCAGATCCTTCTCACCGCTCCCGTCAGCCTTTCCGGCATCATCTTTGCTAAGTTTCTTTCCGCTCTTACCTTGTTCGGAGGAACGCTTCTCCTTTCCTTGGTGAATTTCATTCCTCTGTATGCCAACGGCACTCCCAACACCGCAAAGGTCTTTTCTCTGATGCTGGGAACCCTTCTCATCGGCGGGGCTTTCATTGCCATCGGTCTGTTCGTTTCCGCTCTCACGGAAAATCAGCTTTCCTCCGCCATCATTTCCATTGCCGTGATCCTCGGCCTGGAGGTCCTGGGGCTTGTTTCCACTTCCATCAGCAACACCGTGGTGAGAACCGTGGTGAAGTGGATCTCCATTTTCGACCGCTTTAACGATTTTGCCAACGGCATGCTGGACTTCGGTGCCCTGCTTTACTATTTTTCCATCATCGTCGTGTTTCTCTTCCTTTCCGTGAGAGTTTACGAGAAGAGACGCTGGGAATAAGGAGGGAGAAAAAAGATGTCCAATCAGAAAAAAACGGGAGGCGCTTTTTCCTCCAAACAGTTTAAATACGGTTCCGTGGCCGCCGTTTTAACGGTGGTGTTCATCGCCGTGGTGATCCTGCTCAACGCTGTTTTCTCTGCTCTGAGCTCCCAATACGGCTTTGTGTTGGATCTCACCCATCAGCAGATCTACGGCATTTCCGATCAGACACGGGAGCTTTTGGCGGATCAGACCAAGGAAGTGACCATCAAGTTTATGCTTCCTTTGGATCAGTTGGAATCCGCTTCGGAATATTACCCCGTGGTCACCTGTGCTCAGCAATACGCCAGAGAGTTTCCCAACGTGAAGGTGGAGTATTACGATATCATCACCCGCCCCGATCATCTTCAGTATTTCACGGGCAAGGGCTACACCGTCAGCACCACCGACGTGATCGTCCAATGCGGTGATGAGTTTAAGATCTTTTCTCTTGGCTCCTTCCTTCCCAAGGCAGAGAGCACGGGTAACATCTACGCCTTCCGGGGCGAGATGTATTTCACCTCCGCCATTCTCGCCGTTACCGCTGAGAATCAGCCCGAGGTCACCTTTACCACCAATCACGGAGAAAGTGTTTCTCCTTATCTGGAAGATATTTTCGAGCTTTGCGGCTATAAGGTGAACCAGATCGATCTGGCCACCCAGCAGATCAGCGATGCCACCAAGATTTTGGTGATCTATGATCCCAAGTTTGATTTCCAGAGCTTTGAGGGAGGCAACAGCGAGATTGAAAAGCTGGCCGGCTATTTGGGAAGCAATCGCAGTGCCATGGTGTTTTTAAGCCCCTCCACCCAAACCCTTCCCAATCTGGACGAGTTGCTTTTGGAGTGGGGCATCAGCGTCACCAGAAACCAAGTGGTGTTGGATGAGGGTCACAGCCTGCCCAACTATAACACTCACCTCATTTGCGATTACCCTGCCCTGGAGAGCACCTCCCAGGAGGAAACTCCCGCCGGTGTGATCGTGGGCGGCTCCGTAAGCTCCGGGCAAACCGTCAGCGGTATCAGCGCCCCCCTTGTGTTGAGCACTCCCTTGGCTAACTACGTCACCGTGGAAAGCGTTCTGCGCTCCTCCCTTGACGCCTATGTGGAGGCAGACGGGAAGAAGATCAGCGGCCCCTTCGACGTGATGGCCGTGGCCACCCGTTCTCAGATCGTTAATCACGGCAACAGCATCAACCAGGAAGTGAAAGGTCACCTTTTGGTGTCCTCCTCCACCAATTTTGCCACCCTTTGCTATGATTCCTCTCCCTATGCCAATCAGGCTTTGATCTTCAATGCCATTAAGCTCATGAGCGATGAAGATACCATCACCAACATCTCCATGAAGCGTGTGGATGACACCTCTTTGAGTATCAAGGCAGAAGATGTCACCCGATACACCGTCATTATGGCAACGGTTCTGCCCGGGCTCATCGTCATCGGCGGCATTGCAGTGTGGATCAAGAGGAAGCACTTATGATCAAAAAGCAAAAAATTATGATCATTGCCATTGCCTGCGCGGTCTTGGTGCTGGCAATCGGATACGCGGTGTTGGCTAACACCCTTCTCAAGCCCGGGGAGGTTCCCGAAAAACCCGGGGAGCTCTCCCTGTTTGAAAAGATCGATCGCGCCCACCTGAAACGGATCGAAGTCAAAAACCAAAAGGGCGGCTACGTTTTGTATCAGGGGACCGACGGAGAGCTGTATTTTGAGGGTGCCGAGAGTCAGATCTACGATAGTTATCTGCTCTCGTCTTTGATCAGCGCGGCGGGCAATCCCGTTGCCAATCAGACCGTGGCGGATTATTCCGCGGAGGATCTGGCCATCTACGGTCTTCAGGACGGCGCCTTCCAGGCTTCCTTCACGGTAAGTTCCACTGCAGACCCCTCTGTCATGCATACCGTGCGCATCGGTAACGCCCTGGTCAACGGCGCCGGATACTATGCCATGGTGGAAGGCAGGGACGTTCTGTATGTTCTGAGCAATTTCTATTCCACCTCTCTTTTTGCCGACGTGAAGGATTTCTTTGCGCCTCAGGTGGCACTTCCCGCCGTCACTGAGGATGGCAAATCCGCCACCATTGAAACCTACTCCGTGTATAAAAACGGAGAGAAGATCCTCACCGTTGAGTCTTCCGCACCTAAGGAGGGAGAGGAAGCTCTCGTCACCCAAACGCTGTACGCCTACCGCACGGTGTATCCCCAGGTCCATTGGGTCAACAATTCCGCTTTCACCGCCGTCCTTCAAGGCTTGCAGAACTTTGTGGGGGTTCGTGTGGCAGAATTTGGGATCAACCCCAAGGTGGAAGCTCTTCAGGATTATCTGAAGAGTTCCCCGGACACCGTCACCCCGCCCGAAGAGGGCAAACTGGCCTATGAAGCCATGGGTATGCTTCAAAAATACGGGCTCTTGAACGAGGACTATCAGTTCCCCTACGTTTTGGATTATTCCTTCGAGGGAATCAAGTCCTATGTCATCATCAGCCTTCCCGATGAAAACGGTAAGTTTTTCATATACTCCCAGGCCTTCGATCTCATTGCGGAGTTTGAGAAGGAAGGCTTTGAGTGGATCTTCTGGGATGCCGAGGAGTTTTTCGTGAAAACTCTCTTCAACCACTCGGTTTACGATCTGACCAAGGTGCAGATCAAGGCCCCCACCGTGAACGCCTTGTTTGACGTCACCGTCAATGCCGATAAGAACCAGGTCACCAAAGTGGTGGAATCGGGAAGCGGCAAGGAGGTAAGCGTGGATCTGTTTAAGCAGATGTATCGCGGCTTCCTGTATTTTGCCAACCTGGGAACCGCCCAAATGCCCCAGGGCGCTCAGCCTGCCCTTACGGTGCAGATCACCGTTGCCGACGGCTCCCAAACGGAGTTTGTGTTCTATGACCTCACCGACCGCAAGAGTTATTATACCGTCAACGGAACCGGCGGACACTATGTAAGCCGCGATAACGTGAAGGCGTTGATCACCTATGCGCAAAACGTTTTAGAGGGGAAGGAATTCACTTCTTCGATTCTGTAATTGTCAGTCTTGTCTGCGGCGTCCTCTCCCAAGGGCGCCGCGGCTTTTTTGGAGGATAAACATGGATCTGACCGAGAAAACCATAGAAAGCCAATTGATCTTCCAGGGGAAGGTCGTCACTCTTTTGAAGGACCGTGTTTTGTTGCCCGATGGGTCTTCTTCCATTCGGGAGTACGTGAAGCACGTGGGCGCCGTCTGCGTGATCCCCGTCACGGAAAACGGGGAAGTGATCCTGGAGCGGCAGCACCGCTACAGCGTGGGAGAAACACTCATTGAGATCCCTGCGGGCAAACTGGACAGTGCCCGCGAGGACCCTTCCGGTGCCGCCCTTCGGGAACTGCGGGAGGAAACGGGGATCCGCGCGGGAACGCTGAAGGATCTGGGGATCTATTACGGAAGTCCCGCCATTATGGGGGAAAAGATCTTTATGTTTCTTGCTACCGATCTGAGCTTCGGCAGCACGCAGTTGGATGAAGGAGAATTTCTGGAAGTGTTCCGTCTGCCCTTAGAGGAGGCGGTGAAGTGGGTTCTAAACGGCACCATTCGGGATGGAAAGACCCAATGCGCCATTCTCAAAGCCTGGCATCTTTTTCACGGGCAAGCCGCAAAGAAAGCGCTCTAATAAACGCTCCGAAAATACAAAAAAACACTTATGACGTTTCTGCCATAAGTGTTTTTCTTTTATGATCTGTGAAAATCAGATTTCTTTGAGATAGTCCTTTGCAAGAAGGGCGTATTCTTCGGCGTTGGCTTGCTGTTTTTTTGCGTTTTCCTCATCTAACGTGCGGATCACCTTGGCGGGGATTCCCACCACCAGGGAATTGTCGGGGATCACGCTGTTTTCTTTCACCACGGCACCTGCACCGATGAGACAATTCTTCCCGATCATCGCGCCGTTGAGCACGGTGGAATGCATTCCGATCACCGTGTTGTCGCCCACGGTGCAGCCGTGCACCACGGCGTTGTGGCCCACGGTCACGCCGTTGCCGATCACAGCGGGCAGTCCCTTGTCGGCGTGGAGGGTGCAGTTGTCCTGAATGCTGGTGTTTTCTCCGATCACGATCTTTTCCATATCGGAACGGATCACTGCGCCAAACCACACGGAGCTTCCTTTTCCCACGGTAACGTCTCCGATGATATCGGCAGTGGGGGCAACGAAGGCCTCTTGGTGAATCTGGGGTTTCTTGTTTTTGAAGGGGATGATCATAACGGTTCTCCTTTTTTTAGCAATGGTCTAAAAGCTCGGTGAGCAGATGGTAGGTTCGGATAAATGAGTCAGCCGAGAGGCGCTCTCGGGGGGTGTGAATGTCCCTGCAATTGGGCCCAATGGAAATGGCGTCCAGATCGGTGATTCCCTCGGCGAAGATGCCGCACTCCAGTCCTGCGTGAATGGGGAGACAGCGTGGCTCTTTTTTGGTGAGTTTTCGGTAGGTCTCACGGTAAAGGGCTTGTAAAGGGGAATCTTGTTTTGGCTCCCACCCGGGGTAATCTCCCCGCTGGGAAACTTCAAAGCCAAAGGCCCGAAGGACCTCTTGTACTTGTCGGCAAAGCGCTTCCTTCTCCTTTTTATAGGTGCTCCTCACCGAGAGCCCCACACGCACCCCGTTTTCCTCGGTGTGGCAAAAGGCACAGTTCACAGAGCTTTGCACCACCTGGGTGGTGTCATCCATGGCCCTCACGCCGTGGGGAAGCCTTTTCATAAGAGCGATCAACGCCTTCGTTTGGCTCTCGTCAAGGCATCTTTGGGCCTCCACGGTGTCAAGTTCAAGGGCGGCATCGGGATCGGTCTTGCGAATGCTTCGTGCTTTCTTTTCAAAAAGCTCTTGTAGATCCCGGATCATTGAGTCAAGGAGAGTGTTTTCCTCCGGCACAAGTACTCCTCGGCAAAGGGAGGGAATGGCGTTATCCACGGTACCTCCCGAAAACTCGGATAGGGCGAAGGGGTGTAAAAGGGAAAATTCCTCCAGAAGCTCTGCCATAGCCTTCAGAGCGTTGGTGCGCCCCAAATGGATCTCCGCGCCGGAATGCCCGCCCTTGAGCCCCTTTAGGCAAAAGCGAATGCCCCCGCGCTTGGAAGCGGTGCGGTAGGATAAGGGAGCCGCTCCATCTATCCTTCTTCCTCCCGCGCAACCGATCACGGCAATTCCCTCGTCGTCGTTGTCAAGGTTGATCATCCGTTTTCCCTGTAATAAGCGAAGGTCCAGGGCGCTTGCTCCCAACAGACCGATCTCCTCTGATGACGTGAAAACCAGCTCTAAGGGAGGATGGGAAAGGGAAGAGTCATCGGCAACGGCAAGCATCATTGCCACGCCTGCGCCGTTGTCTGCCCCCAGGGAAGTTCCTTTGGCGTAGATGTCTTTTCCGCTCAAGCAAAGCTCAACGGGACGGGTGGGAGCGTGATGGCTGTGGGCGGCGTCGGTCACGAACACCATGTCCGTGTGCGCCTGCAGGATCAAAGGCGCTTCGTCTCTTCGCCCCGGGGAAGCCTCCTTTTTGATCACCACATTGTTTTTTTCATCCCGATGGTAAGGCAAATGCCGCTCTTGGGCAAAACGGCACAAATAATCAGCGATCTCTTTTTCGTTTCCCGAGGCTCTGGGAATGGAGGAGATCTCTTCGAAAAAGAAAAACAGAGCTTCGGGCTTCAAACCTTGAAAGAGGGAAGGGCGGGACTCATTCATCACGGGATCCTCACGGGAGTAAAGTCAACGTGGTCACAGGCCACCAGGGCAAAGCAGATGCCGTCTAAAACCGAAGGGACGGGCAGGGTGCGCATATTGTGCAAATGTCCGTAAAACACTCTGGTGATCCCTGCTTCCTTGAGAATGGGGAAAATGGGGTTCTCTCGGGCGGTGGGAGTGAGAACGGGATAGTGAAAAAAAGCAATGATCTCCCGTGTGATCCCGTCTTCCCGGGCTTTTTGTTCCTGCAGTTTTTTTGCTTCGTCCACGGACATTTGAAAGCGCAGGGCCTCTCGCGAAAGGATCTTCTGATCCTCGGCGCTCATTTTGTCCTCGCAGATCCAGCCGCGAGTCCCGCAGAGGATCTTGTCCTGGGCGCAGAGGGCGTTGTTGTGAAGAAAGCGAATGGAGGAAAGGGAGTATTCTTTTAAAAATTGCTCTAACTTGTTGTTGGTCGCCCACCAGTAATCGTGGTTGCCCTTGAGAATGATCTTCTCTCCCGGCAGGCTTTCTAAAAATAAGAAGTCTGCCGCCGCTTCCTTGAAGTTCATTCCCCAGGAAATATCGCCCGGCAAAACCACCGTGTCCTCGCTTTGGACCATGTAGCGCCAGTATTCTTCCAGTTTTTCCACGTAACGATTCCATTTCCCGCCGAAAACGTCCATGGGCTTGTCGCAGGAAAGGGAAAGATGGGGATCGGAAATGGTGAAAAGTGCCACGAAAGACCTCCTTTCTCAGAATAGATCAACAAAAAACGGGAACAATAGAATCAACAAAGGAGGGGAGTCAATGAATAATTTCTTTGATGATCAAAACAAGGTTCCCAAGCATATCAAAGGGCTGGATTGCAACGTGAAAAACTGTTGCTATAACGACGGTGAGTGCTATTGCACCGCCAAGAAGATCCACGTGGGACCCGCCAGCGCAGTCACGGGCAGTGATACCCTCTGCGCCACCTTCAAGCCCAAGGAATTCTAACGGAAGAAAAAAGTGCCGAAGGGCACTTTTTTCTTTGTTTTGTTTCAGCAGTTCACAAAGCGCAGCACACGGTTGAGAATGTCTTCCTTTTCCACGCACTCAGTAAAGCGGGGGGTCAGATCCTTTAACCGCGCCAGGGAAGGGGGCACCTGCGTCTGCGTGTGCTTCATCAGAAGCTCAATGGAGTCAAACTCGTTGGCGTCGCTCACCTGCAGTCCCAGGGCGCGGCAAACGCTGTTAACGAATTTGTAAGGGCTGGCGGTGGAAACCACCAACATGGGCTTATCGTCCTCGGTGTCGGCAAGATATTTCTTGGCACAGGCAACCGCCACGGAGGTGTGGGTGTCGCACAGATAGTGCTCCGTTTCAAACAGGTTTCTCAGAGTTTCTCCTGTTTCCGACTCATTGCACCACTCCCCGCGGTAGATCTCTTGCAGGCGGGCAAGCTCTTCCCGGGATACGCTGTAAACTCCCTTTTCCTTCAATGCGTTCATATATTCCGCGGTCTTTTTTGCTCCGCACACGAGATAGAGCATCCGTTCCAGATTGGAGGAAATGAGAATGTCCATGGAAGGGCTGGTGGTGGTGAAAAATTCTCTTCTGCGATCGTAGGTTCCCGTGGCAAAAAAGTCACAAAGGATCTTGTTGGTGTTGGAAGCACAGATCAGTTTTGCCAAGGGAATTCCCATACAGCGGGCAATGTAACCTGCGAAGATGTCTCCGAAGTTTCCCGTGGGAACGCAGGTGTTGATCTCTTCGCCCAAGGCGATCTCGCCGGAATTCACCATGTCGCAGTAGGCAGATACGTAATAGGCCACCTGGGGAACCAGTCGGCCCCAGTTAATGGAGTTGGCGCTGGAGAAAAAGCTGTTCTTTTGGATGCTCTGAGCAACCTCACGGTTGGAGAAGATGGTCTTCACCGCGGTCTGGGCATCGTCAAAATTGCCGTTGATGGCACACACGCAAACGTTGTCTCCCTTTTGGGTCACCATCTGCTTCTTTTGCAGAGCGCTCACGCCGTCCACGGGGTAGAACACCATGATCTTGATCTGATCCACGTCGCAGAAGCCTTCCAGGGCCGCCTTGCCCGTGTCACCCGAGGTTGCCACCAGAATCTGAGCGGTGCGCGTTTCCCCCGTGATCTTCAAGGCTTCGGAAAGGAGCAGGGGCATCAGTTGCAGCGCCATGTCCTTAAAGGCGCAGGTGGGGCCGTGCCAAAGCTCCAAAAAGCTCAGCTTGCCTGCCTTCACCACGGGAGCGCAATCGTTGCCGAAGCGCTGGGGAGAATAGGCCTGTTGGCACATTGCCAACAAACGGTCGCTGTCGTAATCGGTGAGAAACATCCCCAGGATCTTGTGTGCCCTGTGGGGATAATCCATAGTGAGAAGCTCCTTCAGATCCTCTTTTGTGAGCGAGGGGATCCGTTCGGGCATATACAGGCCGCCGTCCTCTGCCAGTCCGTTCTTGATGGCCATGGCCGCACTGACAGCTTTGCTGTTTCCTCTTGTGCTGATGTAGTTCATGATTTGTCCTTCCTTAGCTGGTCGGTTCAAAGGCATCGGGGGTATGGCGCACGAACACCTTGTTGGTACCGTCCTCGGGGAGGTAGACCTCCACCACGTCAAACCGACAGTCGTCAAATTTTAATTGGGAACCGCGCCTGGCCAAAAAAACCTTGGCGGCGTATGTTAAGTGCTTTCTTTTGTAGTAATGGATCGCGCTTTGGGCGCTTCCCAGGTTCTTGCTTCGGGGCGTTCTGGTTTTCACCTCGCAAAACACCAGGGTCTTTTTGTCCAGCAAGATCAGATCGATCTCTCCGCCCTTCACGGTGAAATTACGAAACAGCGTTTTCATTCCTTTGGTTTTCAGAAAACGCTGGGCCAGTTCTTCTCCTTCAGTCCCAAAAGCTCTCTTGGTAATTGTCACGGATCTCACCCACGATCTTTTTTAAAAAACTCATTCTGTGCGCGGGGCAAGGGCCGAATTTTTTCAAAAGCTCCCGATGGGTCTTGGTGGGGTAGCCCTTGTTCTTTTTAAATTCGTATTGGGGAAACAGCCCGTCCATATCACAGCAAAATTCGTCCCGCGCCACCTTGGCAAGAATGCTGGCGGCGGCCACACTGGGAAGCTTGCCGTCTCCTTTGATCACGGGCACGGCGGGATAGGGAAGATCCCTTGCCACGTTGCCGTCCACCAAAAGAAGCTGAGGCTTGATCTTCAGTTGCAAAACGGCGCGCTTCATTGCCAGCATGCTGGCGTTTAAAATGTTGATCTTATCAATTTCATAGGGTTCGGCGTGGGCAACGGCCCAGTCCAGGGCTTCTTCCTTAATGATTTCTGCCAGCTCCTCCCGCTTTTTGGCGGAGAGCTTCTTGGAATCGTTAAGCCCGGGGATCTCCCGGCCCTCTTTGAGAATCACCGCCGCGGCGAAAACGGGGCCTGCCAAGGGTCCTCTTCCCGCTTCGTCCAGACCGCACACAACGTCACAGTCCATGGGAGTTAAACTCATTTGCAAAGACCAATCCATAGTGAACCTCCGTGATTGTTTATTCCTCCGTGGGAACCTCCAGGGTGATTCTTCCGATCTTGCCGGAACGGTATTCCTCCAGCAACATATTGGCACAGCGTTGCATATCCACTTCGCCGCCCCCCATCAACATTCCCCGCTTGCGGCCGATGCGCTCGGTGAGCTGGTATTTATCCAGTTTAAGATCCTCATCGGTCAGCTTGTAGCGTTCTTTGAGCAGATGGGGATACAGGGTCTTTAACCGCTCGCAAAGCTCGGGAGCGATCTCCTCGGTGAGCACCACTGCGTCCTTAATGGCGCCTGTGATGGAAAGGTTTTCTCCGATGGTGCGGTCGGAAAATTTGGGCCAAAGCACACCGGGCATATCCAAAAGATCCAGCCCGATGCTGGTCTTCACCCATTGCTTTGTGAGGGTAACGCCGGGGCGGTTTTCCACCTTGGCTTTTTTCTGCCCGCAAAGCACGTTGATCAGCGAGGATTTTCCCACGTTGGGGATCCCCACCACCATGGCCTTCATCGGCTTTTGAATGTTCTTTTGGCGGTTTCGTTCCAGTTTCTCCGCCAGCACCTCGTTTGTGGCCTCCGAAAGATGCTTGATCCCGCTGCGGGTCATACAGTCGATGCAGACCACCTTGGCCTTGGTTTTTCGGTATTTTGCCGCCCAGCGGTCGCTCATAACGGGATCTGCAAGCCCCGCCTTGTTCATGATCAGGATCACGGGCTTGGTTTGCACCAGCTCCTCCAACTGAGGATTCTTGCTGCTCAGAGGGATCCTGGCATCCGTCAGTTCAAAAATCACGTCCACCGCGGAAAGATTTTCCCGAATCAGCCGTTTGGTGGCGGCCATATGGCCGGGAAACCATTGAATGATATCCGATGGCATTCGTTTCCCTCCTGTCAGTTTTCAAAGGGAGAGGTGAGAGGATTGGCGGGAGTGCCGAAGGGGGAGGAAGAAAGCCTGATAACCACCTTTCCCAGAATGTATCTGGCGTCCACCTGTCCGATGGCGCTGTTTCGGCTGTCGTTGGAATCGTTTCTGTTGTCTCCCATCACGAACACACAGCCTTCCTTCACCGTGAACTGAGAAGGACAGGTGAAGCGTTCCATAGGAGCGCCTTCCATAAAGTTCACGTAGGTCTCGTCCAGCACGGCTCCGTCCACCTTCACCGTCCAGTTTTCAAAATCAATTTCCACCTTTTGCCCCTCTGTGGCAATCACTCGCTTGATGAGGGGGAGTCCGTTTTTATAGCTGGGCACCTGGAGCACCACAATGTCTCCCTTTTGGGGTTGATAAGCCACATCGGAGATTATGAGAATATTCCCGTCCTGCAGGGTGGGAAGCATGGAATCTCCGCTGACCCTCACCACTCGGAACACGAAGGTGAACAAAACCACCACGCACAACAGCGCGGCAACAAAGGAGCCCAGCCAGTCGTAACAGATGCCAAGCAGGGAGTTTCTTCTTTTTTTGCGCCTGCCGATTCGGTGAAAAATCGGGGCGTCGGTCGTTTCCGCAGTGTTTCTTTCTTCGTTCATTGATACCCCTAAAAAAACAAAAAGGGACCCTTCAGTCCCTTGTAGTCTCATTATGAAAAAAGAGAAGCGGCAGGGAAGACCGGTGCCGCTTCTCAAGCTGCAAGGGCGGATAAACCTAAGCAAAGCTCAAGCTTCTCAGATGCGTTCCTTGACCTTTGCAGATTTGCCGACACGGTCTCTGAGATAGTACAGCTTCGCTCTGCGAACCTTACCGCGTCTGACCACCTCAACGTTTTCCACGTTGGGGGAGTGGAGGGGGAAAGTCTTCTCTACGCCTACGCCGTAGGAGATTCTTCTGACCGTGAAGGTCTCGGAGATCCCGCCGTTCTTCTTGGCAATTACGGTGCCTTCGAACAGCTGAATTCTTTCTCTGTTTCCTTCCTTGATTCTGTTGTGCACACGGACGGTGTCACCCACGTTGAACTTGGGGGCATCGGCCTTGAGCTGCTCACTTGCGAAAGCTTTCAAAAGATCCATGATCGCTTTCTCCTTTCAGATAAATAAATTTATTCCGGAAGGGATAGAAGAAACGTTCATATCAGAGCGGATAGCGGACCGCTTCTTTTTCTGTTCGGAAAAGAACAGAATTATCCATACCATAACGAATAAATTATACCACAACCGCTTTTGTTTTGCAAGAGATTTTTCAAAAAAACTTTTCTTTTTGCAAAAATACTTGCAATCGGGCGCCAAAGCACCTCAGAGCGTGATCTGATCCAGATTCTTTTCAAAGGAGGGCAGATAATGCTCCATGAAATATTTCAGCTCTTCACAGGGACAAGCGCACAGCCAATCCCACACGCTTTGGGCCGCGGAGGCAAAATCGGGGTTACCGCGGCGCAGCTCGTCCCGACATTTAATATAGGCGCACAAACGGTCGGCGCATTTGATAAGCCCCTGCTCTTCCTCATTCAGAGAAAGGAGTTTTTCATATTCGGGGCGCAGATCCTCGTCCAACAGCGAAAGCATTTTTTCGCAGGAATGCTCTTCCAGGGCCTTGTATGCGGTGCGGATGGCCTCGTTGTAATACTTCACGGGGGTGGGGAGATCTCCCGTGAGGATCTCGTTCATATCGTGAAACAAAGCGGCCACCGCAATCTTCTCTGCATCGTGGTTCTTCTGAAATTTGCGATTTCCGATCAGGGCAAGAGCGTGGGAGAGCACCGCCGCTTCCATGGAGTGCTCGGAGAGATTTTCATTCACGGTGTTTCTCATCAAGCCCCAGCGGTTGATGTTTTTCATTCGGAATAAAAGAGAATAAAAGTCCGATTGTTTCACGGATGTTCCTCCTTGTTTTTCAGAGAAGCCTCCAGTTTTTGCGCTTCCTCGATGATTTTTTGCAAGCGGTGATTCAATCCCGATTTGGTGAGCCGTTCTTCGGAAACCAGGCAAAGCTCGCTTAAGCTGGCTCCGGGATACTTCCTTCGCAGGGCCGCCGTTTTTTTCAGAGTTTCCGGCAATTGCTCAAAGCGGTCGTGCTGTTTCAAAAAGGCAATGGCATCCGCCACCCGTCCCGCAAAATACACGGTTCTTTGCAAATTGGCACCGTCGGAATTGTTCAAGCGGTTGATTCGGTTTTTCACGTCCTTTTCCACCTTGGTCTCCATCAGCTTCAAAGCGGAAGCCTGGGCGCCCACGGTGATGAAAAAATCCTCGATCGCTTCGCTGGATTTGAGATAAAACACTTTCGTTGTCTTGCGTTGCGCCGTTTTCCATTGGATGCCTCTCTTTTCAGCCCGAAGCTGCAGTTCCTGCTCGGCCTTGGGAGAGGGAAGGCGGATCTCCAGGTGATAGCGTTTTTTTGGATCGGTCACGGAGCCCGCGTGGAGAAAGGCGCTTCGGAAAAAGAAACCGTCGCACTCCTCGCAACGGCCTTCCTTTTGTCGCTTTTTCAGCGCTTCGGTCAGTCGGTGAGGGGAAAGAGAGGGAGAAGAAAACAAA
This sequence comes from Eubacteriales bacterium, assembly GCA_045576375.1. Lineage (GTDB taxonomy): Bacteria > Bacillota > Clostridia > Oscillospirales > SIG627 > SIG685. The sequence goes on along the minus strand of JAZNGI010000031.1, from coordinate 755 downwards.
GCTTGGGCCAAAAGAAAGGCTGCGGCACAGCAGGGCTTCATTCGGCTCTTTTTCTGAGGGGAAAACAGTTGCGAGTCGGTTTTCTCCCACAAAAGCTCCTTCAGTTGGGAAGCGTAGCTCATGGCCGATCTCCCGGCTTTTGCACTTCGCATTCCAGGCAGATACCGAAGCGATCCTGCACCGTTTGTCTGATCAGAGCTTCCAGCGCCAATATATCCGCCGTGGTGGCGTTGTTATAGTTGATCACAAAGCCCGCGTGCTTGGGGCTGACCATGGCGCCGCCCACACTCACTCCCTTGAGGGAGCAATCTTCAATCAGCTTTCCCGCAAAATGCCCCGGAGGACGCTTAAAATAGCTTCCCGCACTGGGATATTCCAGGGGCTGCTTGCTCTTTCTTCGCTCCATCAGTGCGTCCATCACGCATCGAATGGTTTCTTTTTCTCCTTTTTTCAGAGCGAAGGTCACACTCAGCACGGTTTCCCCCGACTCCATAAAGCGGGAGTGACGGTAGGAAAAATCCGCTTCCTCCCGTGTGATCTCTCGGCGGTTGCCCTCTCTGTCGCAAACCGTGAGGCTTTTTACGATCTCTTCCATGGCGTGATCGTAGGCTCCGGCGTTCATCATGGCCGCGCCGCCGATGCTCCCGGGAATGCCGAACAAAAATTCCGCTCCCGTTAAGGAGTACTTTTGCATCCGCACGGCAAACTGGGTGGCGGAAACCCCTGCCTCTGCCCGAACGGAGCAACCGTTCACG
>JAZNGI010000030.1:0-5011 GCA_045576375.1 Eubacteriales bacterium | reverse complement strand
TCGCCGATCATCTTGTAGTGTTTGCCCTGGAGGGTCAGTTTGCAGAGGGTGTCGATGGTCGCTGCCAGTTCTTCGTGGCAGTAAATATAGGCATCGCCCTCGTAGCTTCCTTTTAACATTTTTGTCGCGATCATGCGCACCATCCAGACTACACCGAGGATGTGGTCTGTGTGCTCATGGGTCACGAAGAGGTGGTGGATATTTTCGATCGGAACACGCATATTGTCCAGGATGCGGAGAATTCCGTTTCCGCCGCCGGCGTCCACCATAAAATATTCATCGCTGTCGCGCAGGGCGAAGCAGGTATTGTAAAGATTCGTTACGGATGCATTTCCGGTACCGAATACGTAGAGGATCTCTCTGTCCATGAAATTGGTCTCCTTTTTGTACATGAAAAACCTTTGCTTCTTATCTTTCCCGATCCGAGGACGGATTCAAAGAGGAAGGGGCTTCTGCCGTTACCTTCGGCAAGGGCACCATGGACAGCGCCTACGAAAGGGCCGCTTTCTCCTGCGGCGTGGGACAGGTGGTGAAGGCAGAGTGTGCCGACGGGGTATATTTCATCTGCCGTGAGCCTCTCAACGCCAACGCTCTCACCGAGGAGCTCAAAGAAGAGCTGATGCTCCGCCTCACCGAAGAATCCCTCACCAAGTTCTATGAAACCGCCGAGAAAACGGTGGAGAAGAATCAGGAGATCCTCAATCTCTACAGCTTCTCCCAAGCCAAATATTTCACCAACTTCCAATAAGGAAAGGATCGTCAAATGAATTCAATGCAGGAATTGTGGTCGCACATTTTGCAGACCATGTTTGAACGGAAAAACTTTTCCGACGCCAGCTTTAACCTCTGGCTGAAGGATCTGGAGCTCATTGATATGACGGACACCGCTCTCTACGTTCAGGTGCCCAACGATTTTAAGCTCAACTTCGTTTCAAAAAAATATATGGAGTTCATCTCCTCCACCGTGAAGGACATTTTAGGCTTTGCCACTCAGATCGTGATGGTGAGCTTGGAAAGTGCCGAGCCCGACGTGGCAGGCGCCATTGCGGAATTTTTGGAAACGGGAGAGGAAAAGAAGTTCATTTTTTGTTACGGGAAGGCCGAAGCACAAAGCGCTTCAAAGCCCCCCGTGATTCCTCCCGTAACGGAGGAAACGGCCCCCGCCGCGCCCAAGGAAGAAGCCCCCGCCGCCCCCGAATTTCCCAAGCGGGAGCCCTGGGAGGAGGGAATGGATCCCGGTGTGGGAACCTACCTGTCCTACAGCGACAAATTCACCTTTGACAACTTTATCGTGGGCAGCACCAACCGCTTTGCCTATAACGCCTGCCGTGCCGTGGCCGCAAAGCCCGCCGACCGCTACAATCCCCTGTTCATTTGGGGTCCATCGGGTTTGGGAAAGACCCACTTGCTCTACGCCATCACCCACGAGATCATTCAGAACAATCCCGATGCCCGCGTGCTCTACGTGCGGGGCGAGGACTTCACCAACCAACTGGTGGAAACCCTCACCTTGAAAGAGCCCATGCACTATTTCCGAGAGAAATACCGCAACGTGGACGTGCTTTTGGTGGACGATATCCACTTCATTGCAGGCAAGGTGTCCACCCAGGAGGAATTTTTCCACACCTTCAACGCCCTGCACCAGCAGAATAAGCAGATCATTCTCACCGCCGACTGTCCTCCCAAGGAGATGCAGACCTTGGAGGAGCGGCTGAAGAGCCGTTTTGAGTGGGGTCTGATGGCAGATATCCAGCCTCCGGATCTGGAGCTGAGAATTGCCATTCTTCACCGTAAATGCGAGGAAATGGGCGTGGATATCGACCAGGAAGTGCTGGAATACATTGCCAACCAAATCAAAGACAACATCCGTCAGTTGGAAGGCGCGGTGAAAAAGCTCACGGCCTTCAGCTTCATCAACGGTCAGCCCATCACCCTTTCTCTGGCAAAGAGCTGTATGAGAGACATCGTTTCCGGCAGTGAGCCCGCCAGCGTGACCATTGATAAGATCTTCAAATCCGTTTGCGCCAAATACGAGGTGCCCATGTCCGAGATTCGGGGAAAGCGGCGCACCCGTGAGGTGGTGCAGGCAAGGCACATGGCGGTGTATCTGCTCAGCAAGCTGGTGGATCTGCCTTCCACCAACATTGCAAAGCTCTTCGAGCAGGATCATTCCTCCATTCTCTACGCCATTAACACCCTGGAATCTAAGGTGAAAAACGATCCCGCCTTCCGGGAAACCGTGGAAGAGCTGATGAAAAAGATCCGCGGATAAGCTGTGGAAAAGCTGTGGAATCCCCGAAAAAACCCGTTTTTACCAAAAAATAACTTTTTCACCGAGTTTTTCCGTTTTCCCCAGGAAAACAAAGGAAAACCGGTGGAAAAACCAAAGAAGAAAAAAAGGAAAAAGTTTTTCCGATTTCTTCCCAAGAGTTATTTTTTAAAAAAAGTGGCTCTGTAAGCCTGTTTTGGAAGGTTTTCCCCGTTTTCCGCCCCTCTACTGCGACAACTGCTGATATAAATAAATACAATTAAAATAAATTCGTTTTGCCTGCGGGCAAAACCACACGAAGAAAAACGAAGAAGGGAACTGTGAAAAAATGTTTATTCGCGTTAACAACAAAGTGTTCACCGAAGCCATCCTTCCCGCCCTGTGCGCGGTCACACCCCGAAGCGCCCTGTCCACCCTGTCCAGCGTGCGGCTGGTTGCCAACGCTCAGGAGAACACGCTGACCATCACGGGGTACGACGTGCAGAAGGGTCTCACCACCACCATTCCCGCAGAAGTGCTCACCGAGGGAAGTATGCTCATGGACGGCCACCGTTTGGCAATGATCTGCCGCAGTTTGCCCGAGGGAGAAATGAGCCTGTGCAGTGATGAGAATTTTCTCACGGTGATCTCCAGCGGAAAAAGCAAATTCGAGGTGTCCGGCTCCACCGCCGCCAATTATCCCACTCTCCCCATTCTTTCCGGCGAGCGCTATTTTGAAATGAGCCAGGGCTTATTAAAGAAAATGCTCCAGCAGGTGCTGTTCAGCTATTCCGTTACCGACACCAAGCCCGTGCTCACGGGAATCTATTTCAACGTGGATCCCGAGATCTTTGAGATCTGCTCCTGCGACGGATACCGCATCAGCCTGGTGAAACGGGAGATCTCCAAGGAGCCTCAGACCAATGAAAAGGGAGAAAGCGTTCCTCCCGAATTGGAGTGCAACTTCAGCGACCATTTTCTGGTGCCCGGAAAGAACGTGGCCGAGCTTTACAAGCTGTTGGAGGATGACGATACCCCCATTCGCGTGGAGCTTGCCAGAAAGCACGTGATCTTCTGCTTTGAAGATAAGATCTTCTTCTCCCGCCTGTTGGAAGGGGAGTACATTAATTACGACAGCTCCATTCCCAAGGAGTGGCGCACCCGCATCACCGTGGATCTTCAAACCATGGCGGGGGCCATTGAGCGGGCAGGTCTGCTCATTGACGAAAAAGTGAAATCCCCTCTGCACTTCACCGTGGAGGAGGATGCCGTGATGCTTCGCTGCACCACCGCCCAGGGGCGCACCGAGGAATACGTGGAATGCAAGATCGAGGGAGAACAGATCACCCTGGGCTTTAATCACCGCTTTTTGATGAATGCTCTTCGGGGTGCCGCTCTCAGCGGGGAGGACACCGTTGAGATCCGCCTGAACTCCCATCTGAACGGACTGTTGGTGGAATCCGTGGGGGACAACACCGAAGGAAAACGGTATTTCTATTTGGTGCTTCCCGTGAAGCTGAACTGAAATGGTTTTAAAAAAACTCTCTCTGAAGGAGTTTAGAAACGCTTCTCAGGCAGAGATCCCCTTCGGGGAGGGCGTGAATCTTCTCTACGGCGCCAACGCCCAGGGAAAGACCAACGCCGTGGAGGCCGTTTATTATTTGGCGGCGCTGAAGAGCTTTCGCTGTCCCAAGGTGCGGGAGATGATCGCTTACGATGCCAAGGAAGCCTGGATCCGTGGAGAGATCTCTCTGAAAAACAAGGACGTGGAGCTTCAGGTGACGCTTCCCCGAACGGGGCGGCGCACGGTGATGAAAAACGGGGTGAAGCCCGAAAAGCTCAGCGAATATTTAGGAGTATTCCGCGCCGTTCTCTTTTGCCCCGAGCATCTGCGCCTGATCAAAGACGGCCCCGGGGAGCGCCGCGCCTTTTTGGACGGTGCCATTTGCCAGTTGAAGCCCACCTACGCTTCTCTTCTCAATGAGTTTCACCGCCTCAGTGCCCAGCGGGCGGCCTTGTTTCGTGCCGCAGGGGGGAACAAAAGCGTGCTTTCTCAGTTGGAGGTGTGGGACAGTGCCTATGCCGAGGTGAGCTTGCGGGTGAGTCGGATGCGGATGGAATATCTCAACGCTCTCAAGGAGCCTGCCGCCCGTTTTTATTCTCTCATTTCCAGCCAACAAGAGGAGCTTTCCTTCTCCTATCAGTGCGACGTGGATCCTTTTTCCTCGGATGCCCGGGAGAAGTTCATGGATCTTTTGCGCCGCCATCGGGATGCGGAGCTGAAAAGTATTTTTGCCCCCAAGGGCGCCCATCGGGACGATATGGTGATCCGCGTGGATTCCCGCGCCGCCCGTTTCTATTCCTCCCAGGGTCAGCAGCGGTCTGCCGTGCTGTCTTTGAAATTGGCGGAGGGAGAGTTGAGCCGCCGCTTCACGGGGGAGCCTCCGGTGTTCCTGTTGGACGACGTGCTCAGCGAGCTGGATGCGCACCGCCGCAGCTTTATTTTGTCCAACATCTCGTCGGGGCAGGTGATCATCACCTCCTGCGATCCCTCGGATTTTTCTTCTTTGCCCGATCTTCACAAGATCCGCGTGAACGGAGGAAGGTATGAGGTTTGACGGATTGGCAAGAATCTATCCACACGGGAGAACTTATGTTTTTACACATCGGAAACGGCGTGAGCCTGCGAAAAAAAGAGATCGTTGCGATCATTGATATAGATAACGAAGAAACCGCGCTGGGGATGAACGAATACATCCGCGG
>JAZNGI010000029.1:0-1983 GCA_045576375.1 Eubacteriales bacterium | reverse complement strand
ACGGCAATGAAATACTGCCACACCTTGCCTGCAAGACCGTTGTTATCAAACTCCTCCCGAAGGATGGCATCTGCTTCCCGCAGAGCGTGGAGACGGTCGCGGGTGATGGCGCCCAGGCAACGAACGCCCAAGCCGGGGCCGGGAAAGGGCTGACGGTAGACCATGGCATGGGGAAGGCCCAGGGCCTCACCCACCACGCGAACTTCATCCTTAAAGAGGAGCTTCACGGGCTCTACCAGTTCAAATTCCATTTCATCGGGAAGTCCGCCCACATTGTGGTGGGATTTGACGGGCTTGCCGCTTTCCTTTGCCTTGATGCTCTCCAAAATATCGGGATAGATGGTGCCTTGTGCCAAGAAGGAAATTCCGTCCAGCTTGGCCGCTTCTTCATCAAAGACCTTAATGAACTCAGCGCCGATGATCTTGCGCTTCTTTTCCGGATCGGACACGCCTGCCAACAGATTCAGAAAACGATCGGTGGCGTCAACGTAGACCAGGTTGGCATCCAGCTCCTTGCCGAAGACCTCAATGACCTGTTCGCTTTCGCCTTTGCGCATCAGACCGTGATTCACGTGAACGCAAACCAACTGCTTGCCGACGGCTTTGATGAGAAGCGCGGCGACGACAGAGGAATCCACACCGCCCGAGAGAGCGAGAAGAACCTTCTTCTCCCCTACCTGGGCACGGATTTGAGCGACCTGTTCCTCAATAAAGGTTTGGGCAAGCTGAGGGGTTGTGATACGGGTCATAGAGTCGGGACGTACATTTGCATCCATAGTTACATTCCTCCGTAGATAGGATCAGTTGGTGTAGTTGTCAAAATAGCCCTGGACAAGGACCACGGGGGTTCCCTTATCGCCGGAGCCGCTGGTCAGGTCGCAAAGAGAGCCGATCAAGTCGGTCAGCTGACGGGGCGTGGTTCCCTGGGCGGCCATTTTGCCCACAAGACTGCTTCCGTCCTTTGCCTTGATGCTTTCGGAAATGGCCTTTTTCAGCGCTTCTCCGGAAAGATCCTTATAGTCGTTATCTGCCAAATACTTCAGCTTCAGCTCGTTGGGCATGCCGATGAGGCCGTCGGTGAAGGCGGGAGACACCACGGGGTCTGCCAATTCCCAAATCTTTCCGCGAGGATCCTTGAAGGCGCCGTCGCCGTATACCATGACCTCCACGTGCTTGCCCGTGGCCTTCAAGATGCGCTCTTGAACCGCAAGAACCAGATCTTTACATTCTCTGGGGAAAAGCTTCACTTGATCTTCGGTGGACTTATTGGAGCCCAAAAGACCGTATTTCTCGTTGCATCCGCTGCCGTTGACGGGAGCGGTGAGAATATCGTCCAGACCGCAGACCACCTTGGCACCGCTTTCCAGAAGAATTCTCCTGGTGCGTGCACGGGTGTGAATGTCGCAATTGAGGACGCAATCGGTGTAGTTGAGGATGGTCTTTGCCTGGTTGGCGAACACGATCTCCACCTCGGCACCCGCTTCGCGGATCAGATCGCCGTAGTACTCTACGTAATCCACGCCGGTGAATTCCAGCTTGGTTTCACCGAAGTATGAACGGTACTGCTCCAGGGTGAGAACGTCGCTGTAGGGGTTCACGCCTGCGGCGTCGATCTTATCTAAGGAAACCAGTTGATTTCCCACTTCATCAGAAGGATAATTGAGCATCAGAACGATCTTCTTGGCGCCTTTTGCAATTCCCCGCAGGCAGATGGAAAAGCGGTTACGGGAGAAAATGGGGAAAATAACGCCCACGGTTTCTCCGCCCAGCTTTGCCTTTACGTCAGCGGCGATATCGTCCACGGTGGCATAGTTTCCCTGGGCGCGCGCCACGATGGACTCAGTCATAGCGATGACGTCACGGTCCCGCAGCTCAAAGCCTTCAAACTCGGCCGCTTCCAGCACGCTGTCGGTTACAATGGCGGCAAGATCGTCGCCCTCACGGATGATAGGACAACGAATTCCTCTGGATATGGTTCCGACT
>JAZNGI010000028.1:0-24478 GCA_045576375.1 Eubacteriales bacterium | reverse complement strand
TGGCTTCGGTGCATCCCACCCCCGGGGTGAGGGAGAAGATGGCGCCCTCCAGCACGCAGGGCCCCGCGGCGGGGCGGAAGCGAACGGGGAGCTTGGTGCGAAACTTTTCAATTACTGTGTCGGGCTCCACGCCCAGCACGGAATCTTTGGGGCCGCACATTCCCAGGTCGGTGATAAAGCCCGTGTTCTTTTTCAGAATGCGAATGTCGGAGGTCTGTACGTGGGTGTGGGTTCCGAACACCGCGTGGATCTTTCCGTCAAAGTAACGGGCGATCGCCGCTTTTTCGCTGGTGGCTTCGGCGTGAACGTCCAGGATCGCCAGATCGTACTTTCCTTCCATGCTTTTCAAGATCGCCTCCACCGTGTCAAAGGGCGAGGCCATTGCCTCCATATACACGCACCCCAGCACGTTGATCACCAACAGCTTGCCCAAAGGCGTGCTGACGGTGGTGTAGCCCATTCCGGGAACGCAATCCGGATAATTGGCGGGGCGAATGAGATAGAGATTTTCGTCCAGAAAGTCCCGAATGGAATTCTGACGGAACACATGGTTGCCGGAGGTGATCACGTCCACTCCGCAGTTTCGTAACGTCCTTGCGGTGTCGGGGTCGATCCCGTTGTGCTCCGAGGCGTTTTCTCCGTTGACGATCACCACGTCCACGGCGTTTTCCCTGCAAAAACGGGAGATCCTTTTTTCAAAGAACCGAACCCCCGCCTGTCCCACGACGTCTCCGAACGCGGCAACGCGAAGAGCGGACATTATTTTGCGTACTCGATGGCGCGGCTCTCGCGGATCACGTGGATCTTGATCTGTCCGGGATATTCCATCTCGTTTTCGATCTTCTGTGCGATCTCCCGGGCAATGAGGATCATATTGTCGTCGTTTACTACCTCGGGCTTCACCATCAAACGAAGCTCTCTGCCTGCCTGGATGGCAAAGGATTTCTCCACGCCGTTGTAGCTGTTGGCAATTTCCTCCAGCTTCTGCAGGCGCCTGATGTAGTTTTCAATGTCCTCTCTGCGGGCACCGGGACGGGCGGCGGAAATGGCATCGGCCGCTTGAACGATCACGGCAACCAGAGTCTGAGGCTCCACGTCGTTGTGGTGGGCTTCGATGGCGTGGATCACTTCTTTGTTCTCACGGTACTTTCTGGCAATGTCCACACCGATCTGAGTGTGGCTGCCCTCCACCTCGTGGTTGAGCGCCTTGCCGATATCGTGAAGCAGGCCCGCACGTCTTGCCAAAGCAGGTTCAATGCCCAACTCGTCGGCGATCATTCCCGCAATGTAGCTCACCTCAATGGAGTGCTTTAAAACGTTCTGACCGTAGCTGGTGCGGTACTTGAGTCTGCCCAGGAGCTTAATGAGCTCGGAGTTCATGCTGTGAACACCCGTGGTGAGAACTGCCTTTTCGCCCTCCTGCTTGATGATGGCTTCCACTTCCTTCTTGGCTTTCTCCACCGTTTCCTCAATGCGGGTGGGGTGGATTCGGCCGTCGGTCATGAGCTTCTCAATGGAAAGACGGGCGATCTCTCTTCTCATGGGATCGAAGCTGGAAAGGGTGATTGCTTCGGGAGTGTCGTCGATGATCAGATCCACACCGGTGAGGGTCTCAATGGTGCGGATGTTTCTGCCTTCTCTTCCGATGATGCGGCCCTTCATATCGTCGTTGGGGAGCATCACCACGGAAACGGTGGCTTCGGTCACGTGGTTGGCGGCACAGCGCTGGATCGCCATGGTAATAAGGTTCTTTGCCTTCTCCTCGGCGGTGTCCTTGAGCTCTTGCTCGATCTCACCCACGCGGATGGCTGCGTCGTGTCTGGCTTCGCTTTCGATTCTCTCAATGAGAAACTGTTTTGCCTGCTCGCTGGAGAGACCCGCGTATTCCTCTAAGATTGCCACCTGCTTTTCCTTCAGAGCATCGATCTCGCTCTCTTTGGCTTCCAGGTTGCGGATCTTTTGGTTATACTGTTCTTCCTTTTTTTCCAGATTTTCGATCTTCTTGTCCAGATTCTCTTCTTTCTGGATGGCGCGCCGTTCCAGGCGGTTCACTTCGTTTCTGCGTTCTTTGAGTTCTTTTTCGGTTTCGTTTTTGTTTTTGAGGATTTCTTCTTTTCCTTCGACGATGATTTCTTTCTTTTTGCGTTCTGCTTCTTTCTTTGCGTTATCAAGAATGATCTCTGCCTGGGTCTCTGCGGAACCGATCTTTTTCTCGGCCACTTTTTTGCGATACACGAATCCCACGGCGAAGCCTGCGCCCAAAAGCAACAGTCCCGCGCCGACGATCAGTGCGATCTCCAAGGGGCCGGAAAGGGGAGCCGCATCCAGCAGAGTGCGGATGCCGGTAATTTCCATGTTTGGTTGTTTCCTCCTTTATGAAAAACTGGTTGTGTTTGGTTTGCGTTGTCGTATATGCGAATGAAAAATCAGAAGAAGATTGCTCAAATACACTCTATTTTACCCTTTTTATGTCAACATGTCAAGGGAAAATCCGAGGATTTACAAAAAAATAATATAATTATTATGTAGAGAAGCGGCATTTCCCCTTGGGAGGAGTAAAAACGCCGTTGCCAAGGGGGCAACGGCGCCGGATGCAGAATCAGTGCGGTGTTTTTTCTTGAAGGCAACACCTTTCAAAAAGAAAAAAGATCTGCGGCTCGTTTGAGCCGCAGATCAGGGAGATTATTCTTCCGTGAACCATTCCACGAGGTTGTTGAATCGGTTGGTGACCCGAGTGTCCTTCTTGTCCCAATAGGAAGCAAAGTTTTCGCTGTGGTCTCTTCCGATGAGGTGACGGAATGCAAAGGAGGGGTCGTCCATGGTGCTGGAGAAGAGCAGACCGAAGTTGTAGGTGTTACCGTTGAGAATGAGCTCGTACATCTCCAGATCGTAGTCGGTTTCGTCTTCACTGCGGATGTAGCGGTACTTCATAACCACTTCAAAGTAGTTGGGGTTCACCGTGCGGTAGGATTCCTCAGCCAGTTTTTCCAGAGTGGCACCCACCATCTCCGCGCGGTCGGATTCTTCAATGCCGGAGGGAATCATGATGACCTGATATCCGTCGTTGGTGGAGGTGTAGTACTCTGCCTGAGCCTCGTCATACTTGGGCATGGGAAGCAGACCGTAGTCGTCCTTCATATCCAAGAAGGCGGTAGCGGTGTTAAGGCTGGAAGTGTAGAAGATCATTTCGCCGTTGATAAACTTGTTTCTGATCAGAGCGACAGCAGCGCCGTTATTGTAGTAGTTGTCGGCACCGGGGTTGTACAAAACGCCCTCGGAGTCGTCAAAGAGAACGAACAGTTTGTGGAGCACGTTGACGGTATGCTCGGAGTTGAACACCAACTCGGGAATGCCTTCTGCATTGTCCTTGGTGATGAAGGCGCCCATGCCGAACATGAAAGCATCGGCGGGAAGGGGACCGGTCATAGCATCGCCGTAGCCGTAGAAGTCGCCTTCGCTGGGAACGCCGTCTCCGTCATCATCGCGGTACTTGCTCTTCACCAGATCGGTGAAAGCGTCGATGGTCCACTTGCCGTCAACCACCAGTTGATACAGATAATCGGAACCGCCTTCGGCAGCAAACTCTTCATCGGCAAGACGCTTGTTGAAGAACATACAACCGGTGTTGTAGGTACTGGAAAGAGAAAGGTCGCCGGTGATAAAGTAGAGCTGATCGGCAAGAGTTGCCTCTTCCACGAACTTCTGATTCCACCAGGGCTTGGCGAGGTCCAGGTTGGGAATGTCATAGAGGTTGGCGTAGTTCATACCTCTCACGCCCTCGGACATAAAGTAGGCGTAGCCCACGGTGATGTCGTAGTCGTTGGTGCCTGCGTTAACGATGGTTTCAATTTCGCTTACGAAGGCGGAGCCCGTTACCGAGCTCTGCATGAAGTTGAGCTTCACGTTCAGGTCGTTTTCCACCTTGGTGTTTCTGTCGAGAATGGAGTCGTTGATCAGATCGTCGGTGTACTGCTCGGCGTAGAACTCGCTGAGTCTGCCTGCTTCCACGTAGATGTTCACGGTCTCCTCGCCAAAGTCAAGGTCGTCGGAAAGAGACGATTCCACCAGGGGTCTGCCCCATTCGTCCGTGTCGGAGGTGTCTTTTTGGCCCCCGGTCTGTCCTTGGTTTTCCTCGGTTTTGGAACCGGGGTTCGTCTGGGCGGGGCAAGCGGTGAACAAGCACACCACGGTCACCAGCACCAGAAGAAGGGATAACAGCTTTTTCATAGGATCTCCTTTTCAGATTTTTTTGCCTTTCGGCTTTTTTTGTGAACGCTGTAACGCATTCTTATAGGTCTTCCTCATTATACCACAGTCCTAACGAAATTGCAAGCCCCTTTGCGCTTTTTTTAGCTTCTTTCAACAGGTGATTGTTTTTTTTTCGGTTTTATGTTACAATGTATCCGCACGCTTATTTTGTTTTATCAACTTTCGGAAAACGGCGCATAATCTATCAACACAGCTTCGTGAAAGGAGCACTTTGAAATGAAAGAAAAGAAAAAATTGGGCATCCTGTTCGGCGGCCGTTCCTCTGAGCACGAGATCTCCTGCATCTCCGCGGCGGCGGTCATGGAAAATACCGATAAAGAAAAATACGAGGTATCTGCCATCGGCATCACCCGGGAGGGCGTGTGGTGGCTCTACACCGGCGGCACCGAAAAGATCCGCTCGGGAGAGTGGGAAAAGGATGGGGAGCATCTCATCCCTGCGGTGCTCAGCCCCTGCACCGTGCATCACGGCCTTTTGCTCTTTGATAAGGCCGCCGCAAAATACGAGGTGCGCCCTTTGGATTGCCTCATTCCCGCCGTTCACGGAGAAAACTGTGAGGACGGCAAGCTCCAGGGCTTGCTGGAGGCCAGCGGCGTGCCCTACGTGGGCTGCGGCACCTGCTCCTCGGCTCTCACGATGGATAAGGCCTTTACCAAGATGATCCTGGAGCGGGAGGGGATCCCTCAGGCAAAATGGCTGAAATTGGAGGAAGAGGAATACGGCGGCGACGGCGAGAGGGCAGTCAAGCGCATTGAAGAAAACTTTTCCTATCCCGTGTTCATCAAGCCCGCCAACGCAGGCTCCTCCAAGGGTATCAGTAAGGTCAAAGCCCGCTCTGAGCTTTTGAGCGCCATCCGCGAGGCGGCAGCAATCGACCCCAAGGTGATCGTGGAAGAGACGGTGACGGGCAGAGAGATCGAAGTGGCTCTTTTGGATCGGATGGAAAACGGCAAGCGCGTCACCCGTGCCACCGTCTGCGGAGAGATCCGCCCCGATATGGATTTTTACAGCTACGAATCCAAGTACGTTTCCGAGGGCTCCGTGTGCGAGATCCCTGCGAAGTTGGAAGAGGACGTGGCTCGGCGCGTGCGGGAAACGGCGTTGCGGATCTACCGTTTGCTGGATTGCCGCGGCCTGTCCCGGGCAGACTTTTTCGTGTGCGAGGGGGGCAGGATCGTGTTTAACGAGATCAACACGCTTCCCGGATGCACGTCCATCAGCATGTATCCCAAGCTTTGGGAGCATTGCGGACTGTCCTTTCCCACTCTGGTGGATTGCTGGGTAGACTTTGCTTTGGAAGGAGAGCGGCGGTGAGAAACGGGCCTATCGGTGTGTTTGATTCGGGCTTTGGCGGCCTGTCCGCAGTGCGGGAGCTGATCCGCCTGCTTCCTCAGGAAAACGTGGTGTATTTCGGCGACAACGCCCGCATTCCCTACGGGGATAAATCTGCCCAGACCATAAGGGAATACGCGGCTCAGGACGCCGCCTTCCTGCTGTCCCGCGGGGTGAAGGCGATCCTGGCCGCCTGCGGCACCGTCAGCTCCGTTGCTCTGGAGAGTTTGGAGCAGCGAATTCCCGTTCCCGTGGTGGGGGTGATCGAGCCCGCCGCAAGACAAGCGCTGAAGCTGAGCAAAAACGGCGTGATCGGCGTTATGGGCACGGAGGCCACGGTGCGAAGCGGCGCCTATGAAAAGGCTTTGCGCGCCCTGGGCGGGGAGCGGGAGCTGAAGGTGGTTTCCGTTGCCTGTCCGTTGCTGGTGCCCCTGGTGGAAAACGGCTACGTGGCTTCGGACTGTGAGATCACCCATTTGGCGGTGAGGGAATATCTTCAGCCCATTTTGGCCTCGGGCGCGGACGCGGTGATCTTAGGCTGCACCCACTATCCTCTCATCCGCTCCGTTATTGCCCAAGAATGGGGAAGAGAGGCCCTGGTGAATACGGGGCTGGAGGCGGCCAAGGAGCTCAAGCGCCTGTTGAGTGCGCAAAACGCCTTGTGCGAGCCCAAAGGAAAAGGAGAATTAAGACTGTATTCCAGCGACAGGACCGACGGCTTCGGTTCCCGTGCGGCGGTGTTTCTCCCTCGGGAAGAGGGGGAGCGCTCCTTTGAGCGGGTGGACATCCTGTCCTACGGTCTTTGAAAGGAAGCTATGGAACAAGTTGATCTGACCGTGGTGGGCAAGCAGCACTTTGCCCTGTCGGGAAGCCCCATGATGGAGCAACGGCTCAAAGAGGAGTGTCGGGACGTCTTTTCCGATCTGAAAAAGGAGCTGGAGGGCGAAACGGGCCCCGTGGAGATCTTTCTGGTGGGGGAGGAATCCCCCGAGGACAGCGAGTTTGAGGGCGACGAAAAAGACCGTCTCATCGGCGAGCTGGTGGGAAAGATCATGAACACCGCTCACGAGCTTTCTCCCGAAACGGAGTTTTCCACCGTGGGGACTCTTGAAAAAAGCGAGGACGGCTTTGTTATCACCTACGAGGAAAGCGCCGTCACGGGAATGGAAGGCTCTGTCACCGCGTTGCGCATTGCTCACGACGGGGTGGTGTCCCTGAATCGGGGCGGCAAGGTGGCCACCAATTTGGTGTTTGAAAAGAAAAAGCGCTGTCAGTGCCTGTTTGATACGTACGGTCCCAAGGGACTTCCCGTGGTGATCTACACCAGAGATATGAAGATTTCTCTGAAAGAAGGCGCGGGCAAGCTGTACATTGATTATTTCATTGAGGTGGGCGGCGCAAAAACCGAGCACGACGAATTTTTTATTTCCTGGAAGCCGCATAAAGGCGGGGAAACGCTCATATAATAGCCCCGTAGACTCTGTTTGTCCGTTGCCGCTGACAAAACTTAAAAAAGGTCTTGACTTCAAGGAAAATTCATTGTAGAATAATAACGGGCTTCTCCCCGGGAGGAGTCAATTTAAAAGAGGAGTATGAAAAATGGTAGATAACAACGAATTCGAATTTGAAACCGAAAGCGTCACCCTTACCGACGAGGACGGCGTTGAGAAGAATTTTGATATCATCGGCACTCTGGAGCTGGACGGCAATATGTACTTTGCTCTGGTGGATGCCGAGAGCGACGAGGACGAGTACATCATTCTCAAATCCGTGATCGATGAAAACGGCGATGAGATCCTCATCACCATCGACGATGATGACGAGTTTGACAAGGTGGCAGACGCCTTTGACAACGAGCTGATGAGCGAGTACGACTACGACGGCGATCAGGAATAAGAAGTTTCCTGCTTAGTGCGTGAAGAACGTGATTTGACCCACAATGAACAAATGGAACCCATATTCTCGAAGTGGCTGCAGACCTCCCGCCTGTTTTTTGCGGGCGGAAGTTGGGAGCACAGGAACCAGAGAGAGGGTACCGCCCTTGCGTGAAGCAGGGTTTCTTTCACGGACACACGGCTCGGCGGGGTCAGTTTTACAAGCGAGGACACGGGCGAGATTTCGCCCGTGTTTTTTTGGTGAATTTTGTTTACAAATAGGAATTGCTTTTTTGATAAAACTGTGGTAAAATAAGGATACGATTTTTTCCAAAGGAGTGCATCGTCAATGGATCGAAGATCCGAAAAAGAAAAGATGAGCGGAATGCAGAGGCTGAAAAAGATCCTCAAAACCAAAACGGTCCGCGTGATATACAGAAGCTTTGTGTTTTTATTCTCTCTTGCACTGGTGCTGTTGGCGGCGGCCTACGGCGTGTGCGCCGTGGTGTTGCTGGGGCCCAGTCCCGCCGCGCGCAATATGCTGGTAGCCACGGCAATGGAAACCTCTGCGGCCCGCTTTCTTCCCTATGTGTTTCTCAGCGCCGATCAGGTGCAGGCCATTGTGGACGATTCGGCGGTGAAGGAGGATCCGAACATGGAAGTGGATCCGGGAATCGTGGAAAAACCTCAGGAGGACGATCCTTCCGTCAATGACGAATGGGCGAATTATCCCGACGGGATCCGCATTGAAAACGTGAAGGGCGCCACTTACAACGCCTACGTGATGATCATTCGGGATCCTTCCCGTGTGTATGTGGCAACCTCCACCGATTTTACCAAGGTGGGCGAGCCGGGCAAGAAGATCATGGACGTATACGAACGGGAGGGCGCAGTGGCGGCCATTAACGGCGGCGGCTTTCCCGATGCCAACGGAAGCGGCAACGGAGACGTTCCCACGGGGCTGACCTTCTCCAAGGGGAAAATGCTCTGGGGAAGCGAATATTCCAACTCCTCGGGCGTGGTCGGCTTCAATGAGGACGACGTGTTGCTGGTGGGGCGCTACAGCGGCGCCAAGGCCTATAAAAGCAACATGAGAGACTGCGTGAATTTCGGACCCGTTCTGGTGATGAACGGCGAGCCCATGCGAGCTTCCAGCTCCTCGGGCAGTCTGAATCCCCGCACGGGAATCGGCCAAAGAAAGGACGGCGCGGTGCTGTTCTTGGTGATCGAGGGAAGAATTGCCACCAGTTTGGGTGCCACCTATAACGATATGATCGAGATTTTTATGGAGTTCGGCGCGGTGAACGCCTGCAATCTGGACGGCGGAAGCTCCACCAGTTTGATCTACAACGGAGAACAGATCAACCAAAGTGCCTCTCTCTACGGCCCCAGACGCTTGCCAACCTTCTTCATGGTGAAATAAAGGAACGACACGATGATCAAACAGAAAAAGAAACTGCCCGTATTCTACACGGTGCTCATTTCTCTCATCCTTTTGGCGGCCTTGCTGATCGGAATTGTTTTAAATCTGCTTTGGGATTTTCTGTATGCCTACGAGAGTTTTCTCCCAAAATATGTCGCCCGAGAAGTGTTTATGGAATATTTCGGCGCCGACACGTATCAGAGCCTCTTCGATTTGGGGATCGTGAAAACGGGGCGTTTTGAAGGGGCAAACGAGTTTAACGAATATATGCATACCCTTCTGGACGGCAAGGAGCTTCAGCACTACGAGCTCACCACGGGAAATCCTCGGGAAAAGCAGTACCGCGTGCGCACCTCGGAAAAGCGCATTGGGGACATTTATTTGAGAAAATCCGGCCAACAGGGCAACTGGGGGCAGGAAATTTGGGAATTTGACCGCATCGAGCTTGCCGAACCCGTCACCTGTGCCGTGAAGGTGAAAGTGATCTCCGGCAGTACCCTCAGCCTCAACGGCGTGAAGGTGGGGGAGGAATACGTGCTGGAGCGGGGCATCGAGACCCCCTCCTGCGAGCATATGCCCGAGGGAGTCATGGGGATGACCTACGACATTTACCAAGTGGACGGCCTGTTGACCGCCCCTGAGGTCAGTTGCACCAGCAACAGGGGGATCCAGGCGGATACATACTATGACAAGCAGGAAGAGCTGTATGTGGAAAACGTCACTTACGATGCGGCCTTTGCTCAACAGTATTCTCAGTTTGCCATTGACTCTCTCCAGACCTATGAGCGCTATCTCACCAACGATGCCCGCCGAAGCGACGTGAGAAAATACATGGATCAGAATTCGGATTTCTATAAGGCTTTGATGCGCACGGACACTCAGTGGTACGCCGATCACATTGCCCACGAGTATTCCGATGAAGCGGTGGCGGAGTTCTATCGTTATTCCGACGAGGTGTTTTCCTGCCGATACGTGGGAACGCAGATCATCACCCGCACCAAAAAGGACATCCGTTATTTCGATATTGACTGTATGCTCTATTTCCACTTGGTGGACGGGGAATACAAGGTGTATGACATCGTGTTCCAGTAAGGAGCCCGCAGAGAACAGGAGAGCCCTATGGATATCATTTCAAAGCTTGCTTTAGAGTTTAAGGTCAAGCCCGAGCAAATTAAAAACACCGTGGAGTTGCTGGACGACGGCAAGACCGTTCCCTTCATTGCCCGCTACCGCAAGGAGCTCACGGGCAGTTTGGACGATCAGGTCCTGCGTGAGATCAGCGACCGTTTGGATTATCTGCGCAATTTAGAAAAGCGCAAAGAGGAGATTCTCAGCTCCATTGAAAGCCAGGGAAAGCTCACCGAAGAGCTGGCGCAGGCCGTTGAGGCGGCGCAGACCTTGGTGGAGGCGGAGGATCTTTACCGTCCCTATAAGCAGAAAAAGAAGACCCGTGCTTCTGTTGCCAAAGAAAAGGGTCTGGAGCCCCTCAGCGAGATCCTTTTGGCTCAACAACGGCAAACGGATCCCCAAAAGGAGGCCGAGGCCTTTCTTACCTCGGAGGTGGAGGACGTTGCCGCTGCATTGGCAGGCGCCTGCGATATTATTGCCGAAAATATTTCCGATGATGCCGAGCTGAGAAAAGCCCTTCGCGCTCTGGTGCTCAAAAGCGGCGTGATCACTTCCGTTGCCGCGGGAGAGGACGCCGACCAGGTGTATAAGAATTATTTTGAATATACCGAGCCCGCCGCAAAGATCACGGGGCACCGCGTTTTGGCGCTGAACCGCGGAGAAAAGGAAGAGGCACTGAAGGTCAGCGTGGTTTTGGGCGACGGCGCGGGAGAAAAAGCCGTGTGCGACGCCTACGTGCAAAACGATTCCCCCTGCGGACAGTTGGTGAGGGAGGCCGCCTGCGATTCCTATAAGCGCCTGATCTTTCCCTCCATTGAGCGGGAGATCCGTGCGGAGCTGACCGAGCGTGCCTGCGAGGGTGCCATCAAGCTCTTCGGTGCCAATCTGAAGCAGCTTTTGATGCAGCCGCCCATTCAGAACACCGTTACTTTGGGGCTGGATCCCGCCTACCGAACGGGCTGTAAGATCGCCGTGGTAGATGCCACGGGCAAGGTGCTGGAGACCACCGTGGTCTATCCCACTCCCCCTCAGAACAAAACCCAGGAAGCTGCGGCAAAGCTTCGCCGCTTGATCGACAAATACGGTGTCACCACCATTTCCATCGGCAACGGCACCGCCTCCCGTGAGTCGGAGGCCTTCGTAGCGGGGCTGGTGAAGGAATACGGCGGAAAAGTCAGCTATATGGTGGTCAGCGAAGCGGGAGCTTCGGTGTATTCCGCCTCCAAGCTGGCCGCGGAGGAATTTCCCGAGTTTGACGTGTCCTTGCGCAGTGCGGTGAGCATTGCCCGCCGTTTGCAGGATCCCTTGGCGGAGCTTGTGAAGATCGAGCCCAAGGCCATCGGCGTGGGTCAGTATCAGCACGATATGCCTCCCGCCCGTCTTGCCGCCGCGCTGGGCGGCGTGGTGGAGGATTGCGTGAACAGCGTGGGCGTGGATCTGAACACCGCTTCCGTGTCTCTGCTTTCCTATATTTCCGGCGTGAACGCCGCCATCGCTAAAAACATTGTCAGCTACCGTGAGGAACACGGCGCTTTCACTGAGAGAAAACAGCTTTTAAAGGTGGCAAAGCTGGGCCCCAAGGCCTACGAGCAATGTGCGGGCTTTTTGCGCATCCCCGGAGGAAAGAATCCTTTGGATAACACTTCCGTTCACCCCGAAAGCTATGAGGGCGTGGCCCTTCTTCTTAAGGAATTGAAGCTGGAGGCGGAGGATCTTGCGGGAGGCGTGAGCCCCGTGGTGGGCGCCAAACTGGAGCGCCTGGATTGGGAGAAGCTCAGCCGCGCCGTGGGCATCGGCGTGCCTACCTTGAAGGACATTGTTGCCGAGTTGAAAAAGCCCGGAAGAGACCCCAGAAGCGAGTTGCCTCCTCCCTTGTTGAGAAGCGGCGAGGTGATGGAGCTGAAGGATCTGAAGGAAGGCATGGAATTGGTGGGCACGGTGAGAAACATCATCGATTTCGGATGCTTTGTGGACATCGGCGTTCACGTGGACGGTCTGGTTCACATTTCTCAGCTCAGCGACCGTTTTGTGAAGCATCCTCTGGACGTGGTCAGCGTGGGACAGACGGTGAACGTGCGGGTGTTGGAGGTTGACACCAAGCGCAACCGCATTGCCCTCACCATGAAAAAAGCAAAATAAAAGAAAAAAAGCCCGACAGGCCTTCGCCTGTCGGGTTCGTCTTTATTGCGGGAAGTAGTTTGCTTTTGCTTTGCTAAAATCCGAGAGAAGCTCGGTTTTTAACTCTTTGTTTTCCAAAAAAGGCTCGGTGAAAAAGCCTGCCAGGCCTTGGGGATCACAGCGGTGTTTTTCCGTTTCCATCACTTCTTGGGACACGTCGTTTCCCCGGGAGTCGGAGCAACACAGAGCATATCGGTAGCCGGCCCGATCCAGGGCTTCCACGCTTTTTTGCCAAAGGGAGAGGCCGTTTTCTTCGGCAAGGTCGCTTCGGGGGCATTGTAACACGCTCTTGGGCATATTGTAAAAAAACTCCTGGGGATGGGTTTGATAGGAATCACTCCAGATCCAGGGCATGGAGCCCAAAGACTCACAGGTGTGGAACAAATGGAACATATCCTTCCACAGCACGCCGTTTCGTCTCACGCAGGAAAACTGCAGATGCTGCTGGGAAAGAGGAGTCTCCTCGTCCATTCCCAAATGGAAAAACTTAGGTTTGGAGAAGAGCTCGTAAACCTCCTTCATCAGATCGGCGGCCACCTTGCGGTACAGGTCCGTTCCCGGCATACGGGAGTAAACCTTCAGCCAGTCGTCGTGAGCGGCGGAGAAGTTGAGCTTGGGATAAGGGGTGAGACCCAGCTTGCGGATACGGTCCAATTCTTTCTTAAAGGCTTCCTTGCTCCAAGCGTTGGCCCCTGACACCTCGGGGTGGCTTTCGTACTCCACGGCATCGCCCACGTCAATGAGAACGGAGTTAAAGCCGTAGGAGGCAAGGGAGTCGGTCACGGAGCGCCAAGCGCCGCCCTCGTCTGTGGCGGCGTTCCCGCAAGAGGGGCAGGGGGGGCAGTTTTCGCCGCTCCGCATCTTACTGCCCAGAGGCAGAAGAACGGAAAACATCATGGAATTCTTTTTCATTGCTTTGCTTCCTTTGATCGTTGTATCTCTGTCAGCGGGCGGAAGCCGCATAGGCCTCAAAGGCTCTCATGGAATGGGAGATCTCGTGCATCAGTTTTTGGCAATTCCCGTCCTCGCACCGCAAATAGGGGTCCGCAACGAAGCCGAACACGGCGTGGGGAGGAAGGTGCTTTTGGCAAAATTCCAACGTCTCCTTGGGTGCGGTGTCGTTAAAATAGGTGCTCAGCGTGGGCATCATGGTGGAATATCCCAGCTTCGCCGCCTCCATGAAGGCCTTTTGTGAGGGGGGGAGCTCTGTTTGGCTGCGGGGAGGTGTCGGGGTTTGGCTGAGAAGCACGTCCTTGGGCACGGCTTCTTCCAACAGGTGCAAGTTCTCTGCGGCAAAGTCGGAAAAGATCCAGGGGGTAACGCCGTGCTTGCGGCAGGCGGCCATCAGAAAATGCATATCGTGGAGGAAAAGCTTCTCACCCCGCACCACGGCGTAGTCCAGCACCGTTTGAGCATCGTGGTTTTCCTCGTTTAAGCCCAGGTGGAAATAGCGGGGGCTCTCAAAGAGAACGCAAAGCTCCCCGATCAGATCCTCGCAGAGCTTGTAATACTCCGGGGTGGACACCATATAAGAGTATTTTCCCATCCAAATGTCGTGAGCCGCCGAGAAGTTGAGCATAGGAAACACTTCCAGTTTGAGATCTCTGGCGTGATCCAGCTCGTTGCCCAGCTCCAGTTTGGTCCAGGCGCCGGGAAGGGCAATGTCGGGGTGGGTGTCGTAGATCAAGGCGTCCCCGGGGTTTACCAGCAGGGCGTCGTAGCCTTCTTCCTTTGCCAGATCCACCATGGTGCGAAAAGAGTCCACGTGCTTCACGGCGGTGGGAATGTAGTCGATCTGCGGCATGCCGCCGTCTTGGGAGAGGGCGGGATATTTGCCGTAGGGATGGAGAAAGTCCTTGGGATCCCGATAGAGGTTGCTGCTCAGATGGATGACGGCAACTTTTAAATATTGGTTCATCGTTTTCTCCTTGGTTCGGGGCTCAGCGGGAGCGGGTTTCTCTGGCGTTTCTTGTAAGCAGAAGGGGCAAAGGTTTCAAATTTTAAAACATTTGTGAACGTCGTTGTATTTTCCCAAAACCAGCACGGGTTCCTGGGGGCGAAAGGTTGCGTCTGCGGTGACCGCCATGTCCAGTTTCCCATTTCTGCGAAAACCCAAAATGTTAATATTGTGCTTTTTTCTCACGTCTACCTGGATCACCGTTTTTCCCAGCCAGCTTTCGGGAACGGAGAGCTCGAAGATGCCCGTGTCCTCGTCCAGCTCAATGTAATCAAGAACATGGTCCGAGGTGTGGCGGATGGCCAGCCAAGAGGCCAACTGCTTTTCGGGATACACGATCTCGTCGGCGCCGTTGCGCAGAAGGAACTTGGCGTGAACGTCGCTCATGGCGCGGCTGATCACTTTTTTCGCTCCCAGCTCTTTTAAAAGCGAGGTGGTTTCCAGAGAGCTTTGAAAATCTTCTCCGATGGTCACGATGCAAACGTCAAAATTATCCACGCCCAGGCTGCGCAGAAATTCCACGTCCGTGCTGTCGCCGATCTGAGCGTTGGTTACCGCCGACATTGCGGCGTTGACCCGTTGCTCCAGCTTGTCCACGGCCATGATCTCGTGATCCAGCTCGTTGATTTTTTCGGCAATGTGCCTGCCGAAGCCTCCCAGACCGATCAATAAAATTGTTTTCATTTCGTTCTCCTTTTCAGCCGATGGCAATTCGTTCTAAGGGGTATTTTCCACAGTCCCGGGGATTGGATTTCACGGCGGCGTAGATGAGGGTGAGTCCTCCCACTCTGCCGAAGAACATCAAAAAGATGAGAATTCCCTGAGAAACGGTGCTGAGGGCGGGGGTGATGCCCAGGGAGAGACCCACCGTGGCAATGGCGGAGCCGGTTTCGTAAAGACAGGTCATTAAGGGCAGGCCTTCTATGCGGCTGATGGCACACCCACCGGCAAGAAACAGCGCCAAATACAGCACCAAAATCGCCACAGCGGTGCGCACTGTCTCCTCGGATACTCTCCGCCTAAAAAAGCCGGGGCTGTTGCGGCGGCGGAACACGCACAGCGCCGTGGAAAGACACAGCGCCATCGTGGTGGTCTTCATGCCGCCTGCGGTGGAGCCGGGGGCGCCGCCCGTGAGCATCAGAAGACACATCAGCAAAACGCCCGCTTCACTGAGCAGATTCTGATCCAAGGTGTTAAAGCCCGCAGTGCGTGCGGTTACCGATTGAAAGATAGAGCCGAAGATCCGCTCGCCATGGGGAAGGGAAGAAAATTCGGCGAAAAAGAAATACACGGCGGGCAACAGGATCAGAAGCGCCGTTGCCGTAAGGATCACTTTTGATTGCATGGAGTATTTTTTCAGGCGGTGCTTGTGGGTCACCACGTCCCTCCAGGTGAGAAAGCCCAGTCCGCCCGACACGATCAGCCCCATGATCACAAGGTTCACCCAGGGATCGGCGGCGTAGCCGCACAGAGAGGAAAAGGGCGCGGCTTCTCCCATCAGATCAAAGCCCGCGTTGCAAAAGGCGGAAACGGAATGGAACACGGCGTACCAAATGCCCTTTGCGCCGAAATCCCGCAGGAAGGGAGGAAGCAACAGCAGAGCGCCGATGCCCTCAATGAGAAAAACGGTTTTCAAAAGAAACCCCGTGAAGCGCACGATGCCGCCCACGCCGGGAGCGTTCACCGATTCCTGCATGGTGTTTCTTTGGCTCAGCCCGATCTTCTTTCCGGCCAGCAGGGAGACGCTCATTGCCAGCGTCACCACGCCCAGGCCTCCCACCTGGATCAGCCCCAGGATCACTCCCTGGCCGAAGGCAGACCAATGGGTTGCGGTGTCCACCACCACCAGTCCCGTCACACAGGTGGCGGAAACAGCGGTGAACAGTGCGTCAAAAAAGGAGGTGGGCGATCCGCTTCGGGAGGAGAGGGGGAGGCTCAGAAGCGCAGAGCCCAAAAGGATCAGCAGGGCAAAGCCGCCGATGATCACGCGAAAAGGGGAGATTCTTTTAAATAAGTTCATAAACGGTTTCCTCAAAGCAGAAAAGCAGATCCTTTGGGACCTGCTCTGTCTTGTTTATCCTTGATGCTGTGCGATGTAGCTTTCCACGTCCTGAACGGTCTTCAGCTTCAGCACGTCCTCGTCGGGGATGGCGATCTCGTAACGGTCCTCCAACGCCATCAACAGCTCCACCACGTCCAGACTGTCTGCGCCCAGCTCGTCGATTACGTCGGTATCGTCCTTCACCAGGGCGGGATCCACGTTCAACTGTTGGGCGATCATTGTTCTGATTTCTTCTTTCATGTTCCTTGCCTTTCTGTGAGAAGTGTTGCCGAGAGGTATTTTACACCTTTTTTCCCGTTCTGTCAAGAGAGAAGCCGCCGAAGAAAGCTTCGACGGCTTTTGGCTGATTCATGCGTATACGATCAGAGCCACCAGCTCCACTGCTTCGTCACCCACACACTCAATGGAGTGGCCCGTGCCCGCGGGGGTGAAGGTCACGTCGCCTGCTTCCACGGTCACTTCCGTTCCGTTGTCGTTATACTTGGCTTTTCCCTTGAGAATGTAGAACAGCTCGCTGTCCTCGGCGTGAACGTGGTAGCCGATGCTGCAGCCGGGCTCCAGCACGATGGTGCCGAACAGTCTGCCTTTCTCGTTCAGATCGGCGGAGGTGACAAAGTTGGTAAGCTTCACCGTTCCATTTCCGTCTCTCATATTTTCCCGAAGCTCGGGAGCAAATTCATTTTTCTTTTTGATCATCGTTGCGATCTCCCTTTGCGTTTTTCCATATTGTAACACATTCGTAAAAAAAGCGCAATGCTTCTTGCAGAATTTTTTCTGTGGGTGTATAATAAAAAGGAAAAAACACGGAGGTGGATCCCATGAAAATGAATTTTATTCTTCCCACCAGGATCTTGGCGGGAGAACACTGCGTCAAAGAAAACGCCGCTCTGCTTCGGGGAGTGGGGAAAAAGCCCCTGATCGTCACGGGGAAAACTTCGGCTAAGGCCTGCGGGGCGCTGGATGAAGTGATTGCCGCGCTCCAAGGCGGGGAATACGCTTTGTTTGACGGGATCTGCCAGAATCCCACGGTGCAAAGCTGCTATGACGGCGCCAAGCTTGCCCTGGCGGGCGGTTGCGATTATATCATCGGCATCGGCGGCGGTTCTCCCCTGGATGCGGCCAAGGCCATTGCGGTTCTGGCCGCGGATCCCCAAATGGAGGAAAGCACGCTCTTTTCCAACGTTTGGAAACAAGCGCCCTTGCCCGTGGTCTGCGTGGGCACCACGGCGGGAACGGGAAGCGAGGTCACCCCCGTGGCGGTGCTCACCACGGATGCCAACCGCAAAAAAAGCATCCGTCATGAGAGCATCTTCCCTCGGGTATCCTTTGCCGATCCCCGCTACACCCGGGCCTTGGGAGAGGATTTTGTGAAGAGCACGGCCGTGGATGCGTTCAGCCATTGCGCGGAAAGCTTTTTCAACCGCGACGGAGAGGAAGCTTCGGCTGCCTTTGCCCTTTCGGGAATAGCAAGAATGGCAGAGGCCATGAAGCAAATGGCAAAGGGAGGCGCCAAAAGCCTGAAGCCTTCCCACCGAGAGGATCTCACTCTTGCCGCGCTGTACGGAGGAATGGCCATCTCCGTCACGGGCACTGCTCTTTGCCACGCCATGGGGTATTTTCTCACGGAAAATCACGGGCTCAGCCACGGCTATGCCTGCGGCGTGTATCTGAAGCGCTTTTTGGATCTGTCTGAGGCGGCCTGCCCCGAAAAAGCACAGCTTTTCTATCGGACGACGGGCTGGGAGAAAAAAGAGCTGTTTTGTGTTCTTGACACCCTCCTTTCGGGAGTGAAGCCCCGGGT
Source organism: Eubacteriales bacterium (assembly GCA_045576375.1). Taxonomy (GTDB): domain Bacteria; phylum Bacillota; class Clostridia; order Oscillospirales; family SIG627; genus SIG685. Next base: position 6,454 of record JAZNGI010000028.1, on the reverse strand, counting down.
GGAAAAGGAAGAGATCGTTTCCTTGGAAAGCCGTTGGGAGAACAACAAGACCCTGAAGAAATCTCTTTTCTCTCTGAACAAGGAGGAAGCCTCGGCGCTGATTGGGGAATTATTCGGAAGTTAATGGGGGAATTCGCTCTTTTTTTCATCTTTTTTCCAAATAGGTATTGCAAAAACGCAAAAAAAGAGATATAATAAATTGGTCAATACTCAGCCATTAATTATCATTATCGGAGGAAAAATATATGGTATCAGCAGGCGATTTCAGAAACGGCGTTACCTTTGAAGACGACGGTAACGTTTTGCAGATCATCGAATTCCAGCACGTGAAGCCCGGCAAGGGCGCGGCCTTCGTCCGCACCAAGCTGAGAAACGTGATCAGCGGCGCAGTGATTGAAAAGACCTTCAACCCCACCGAAAAGTTCCCCACCGCTTACGTGGAGAAGAAGGAAATGCAGTATCTGTATTCCGACGGTGAGCTTCACTACTTTATGGATATGGAGTCCTACGAGCAGATCCCGATCAACGCAGATATTCTCACCGATGCGTTCCGCTTCGTGAAGGAAGAAATGATGTGCCGCGTGCTCAGCTACAAGGGCAGCGTGTTCGGCGTGGAGCCTCCCATGTTCGTTGAGCTCAAGGTAACTCACACCGAGCCCGGCATCAAGGGCGACACTGCCACCGGTTCTCTCAAGCCCGCAGAGCTGGAGACGGGTGCTCAGATCAAGGTTCCCCTCTTCGTGAACGAGGGCGACGTTCTTAAGATCGACACCAGAACCGGCGAATATCTGGAAAGAGTGTAAAGGAGAAACGAAATGACCACATCTGAAAAGGTTGCCCGTTTGAAAGGGCTGATCGAGGGTCTCGGCATTACCGACGACACCAAGGAAGGCAAGGCCATCAACGTTATCGCAGAGATCCTGGGCGAGTTGGCTCTGGAAACTGCCGATCTGGAAAATCAGTTGGATGAACTCAACGACTACGTGGAAGAGATCGACGAGGATCTCGCCGCCATCGAAGACGACATCTACGACGATGAGTGCGACGGCGATTGCGACGGCTGTGACGGCGATTGCCTGGAGGAAGAAGACGAGGACGACGATATCGAGTACTACGAGATCGAGTGCCCCCATTGCCACGAGATCGTGGTTCTGGACGATTCCATCGACCCCTCTTCCATCAAGTGCCCTGCTTGCGGCGAGGAGTTCAACGCAGGCGAGTAATTTCAGCAAAAATGAAAGTAACCGAAAGGCGCAATGCCTTTCGGTTGTTTTTTTAAAAAAATCCCTCCCGTTTCTCAGAGAGGACGGGAGGGGAAGATTCAGTTTGCGGTGAGGCGTAGGTCAAAAAAGTCGGGATCCTTGCCTAAAAAGGCGAAGGGGTTCACGCATTCTCCCAGCACGCGCATTTCAAAGTGGAGAACGTTTCCGCCTGCAAAGCCCGTGTTGCCCAGAGTGCCCACGGTTTGGGACTTGTAGACCTTCATTCCCTGGCTGACGCTGAGGGTGTCCAAAGAAGAGTAAACGCTGTAGATCCCCAGGCCGTGGTCAATGATCACGGTGTTTCCCGAGTAGCCGCTCTTGGCGGCGTAGACCACCACGCCGTCATTGACGGCCGACACAAAGCTTTGGGGAAGCTGAACGTAGTCCAGTCCGCCGTGACGGATGCCCGTGGGAGTGTTTCCCACCTTGACGTAGGCGCCGAAGCGGGAGGAGATCCAGGTGTCCTCCCCGCCGATGGGCTCGGAAAAGGTTCCGTTCCACAGGGCTTCGGGGGAGGCGTTTGCCATGAGAGCGCGGAAGGCCTGCTCTTCCGCTTGGTAGGCGGCTTGCATCTGAGCCACGTCCAGATCGGAAAGGGATTCGTCGGAAAACTCCTTATCGGTGAGAGTGAAATCAAAGGTTTTTTGAGTTCCTTCTCCCCGCACGGTGATCTTGTAGGTTCCGGGCTTGTTTTCCAAAGAAAGGGGGAGAAGGATCACTTTTTCTCCACCGTAATCCACGGTTTTGGCTTGCTCGGCACCCTTCAGGCCGCATTCCAGCGTGATCTCTTCCGTTTGGCAGTTCTTGGCCAAAAGGGCGATCAGCTCTCCCGGGGTTGCCGAGTCGGCGCTGAGGGAAAATTCTGCCGGCGCATCGCAACGGAATAAAAACTCAGCGGAGGTTTCCCCAAAATAAGTTCGGTCCTCCGAGGGGTTCCACTTGGCTTGCACCGTCACGTGCAGGTCGGCGTCGGAATGATAAGAAAAAGAGGAAAGGTTTTCCGCGCTGTCCCGATAGAGGATCTGATTGCCTTTGCTGACGGTCACCTCGTTCCAGTCGGGAGCCAGAGAAAAGCGGATCGCGGGAGAAATGCCCGCTCCCAGAAAGATCACTCCCTGCTCCTTGGCGCTTAGGTTGCGGGTCACGGGGGTTTGGTCTGCCAGCTGGTAGTTCCAAAGCACGGTCTGACTGTCGAGAAGAGAGATCTCCCCGTCGCCTGCGGCCACGGTGATCTGCGGAAAAGCGTAGTAGGGGTTCACGTATTCCAGCCCTTGCATCAAAAGAAGTCGGCGGGCGGTTTCGGTGTCGATGCGGAACAAAACGCCGTCGGCGTCGGTGAACAGGCAATCGGCGGGGGAGCTGCTGAGAAGGAGGGTATAGCGCTTTTCGCTTGTAAGATCCTTCACCGTCAGAGCGATCTTTTCATATTCCTCCCGAGGGCGGGCGGATTCTTCAATGATCTGGGCGGAATGCACCAATTGGGAATAGAACAGCAGGTCCTCGTCCTCAGTGAAGCTTTTTTCGCCCAAAGCGGAGGAAGAAAGAATCACCTCCGTGAGGGAGTCGGTGTTTCCCGAAAGATTGAAGAGCAAAAGAGCGGCCGCGATCACGGGGATAAAGAGGAGGAGCAGCCAAAGGGCGGCAGTTTTTTTCATTTTCCTATCCTCCTTACTGCAAGAGCACCTTGCCCACCACCTTCAGCTCGTCGCTTTCCAGCACGGGAATGGGGGCGTAGGCACTGTTAAGAGAGAGCAAACGGCAAAGGGAGCCCGCCAAAGAGAGCTTTTTGCACAGGCTCTCTCCGTTGAGCAGAAAAATGCCGATCTCACCGTCGGACAGATTCTCCGTTTTCTGAACCCAAACCACGGAGGAATCGTGGATCACGGGCTCCATACTGTCGCCGCTGATCTTGATGCCGAAATCCGCGTGGTCGGGAATATCGCTCTGCTCCCAAAGAGAAAAGTCCTCGCTGAGCAGGGGGAGGGCGGCGCCTGCCGCGGCGGGCGCGTCGTATACGGGGATCCTGCGGGTCTTGCGGCGGGCGTGTTCATGGGTGCTTTCCGCCGCCTGTGCTTCCCAACGGGCAAGGCCCATCACCGTTTGTTTGCCTCGGGGGTCCAACAGTCGGTATTGGCGGATCAGCGTTCGCTCCTCCTCGCTGACGGAGGGAGCGCCCTCAGAGCGTTTTTCACCGAACACCAGCTCTTCCACGCTTACCTCCAGGGCATCGGCAATGCGGAAGATCATTTCCAATCTGGCACCGTCAGAGTCCCGCTTGAGCATACTGTCTAAGGTGGTGTAGGGAATTCCCGCTTCCCGTGCAAGGCGGGATTTAGGAATGTTTTTGAGCCGGATCAGCTCCAGCACGCGTTGTGAAAAACTCATAGAATCCTCTTGTTCTTTTTTTATTTTTCCTTGGTTTCCTTGAATATAATAGCATATTTCGTAATGTTTGTAAAGGGTTTTCTTTGAAAAATCGTAATTTCTTCTCCCCGAACGCGTTTTTTTCGAAAACGGTGGAAAAAAACGAAAAACTGTGGTAGAATAAAAGCATCCCAGAAAGAGAAAGGAACCGGCTATGAGAATTATCACCGGAAGCGCAAGGGGAATGACCCTGATTTCCCCCAAGACCGACGCAGTGCGTCCCACCACCGAAATGGCAAAGGAGGGAATGTTCAGTTCCATTCAGTTTGATATTCCCGGCGCCAGAGTGCTGGATCTGTTCAGCGGAAGCGGACAGTTGGGTCTGGAGGCCCTTTCCCGCGGAGCTTCCTTTGCGGTGTTTTGCGACGCCGATGCCGACAGCGTTGCCGTCACCAGGCAAAACGCTGCAAAAACCGGCTTTACCGACCGTTGCCGCATTCTTCGCACGGAATACGGCGAATATCTTAAGTCGGCGGGAAAAGCGGGAGAGAAGTTTGATTTTGTTTTCGTGGATCCGCCTTACGGCAAGAATCTCATTGCCGAGGTGGTTAAGCGCGCCGTGAAAAACGGGATCCTCAATCCCGATGCCGCTCTTCTGTGCGAGACGGACGATCCTGATCTTCAGGAGGAATTGGAGTCTCAGGAGGGCGTGAAGAGCGTGAAAAAGTATAAATACGGAAAAACCTTTGTGTATATGGTGAGGGTGTGACGATGAAAATAACCGCTGTTTTTCCCGGAAGCTTTGACCCTGTTACCAACGGCCATCTGGATCTGGCTCTTCGTGCCGCCAAGCTGTTTGATCGGGTGGTGCTCCTGGTGATGGATAACGGCGCCAAGCACACCATGTTCGATCTTTCCCAGCGCCTTACCATTGCTCGCAGGGCTTTTGCTCAAACGGACAACGTGGAAGTGGAGGCTTGCGAGGGTTTATTGTGTGATTACGTGAAGGCTCATCCGGGCAGCGTGATCCTCAAGGGTGCCAGAAACGCCGTGGATTTTACCTATGAGTACAGTCTCTACGAAATCAACCGCGAGCTGGAGGATTGTGAAACGGTGATCCTCCCCGCCAAAAAAGAGAATCTGTTCGTTTCCTCCACTTTTGTGCGGGAGCTGATCCGCTACGGACGCCCCCTGGAGGGCTATGTTCCTCAGGGTGCCTGCCAGGAGATCTATCGGATCCTGGGGCGCTGAAAAATAAGTTTTCTTGCCGAAAAATCCTGTCGAATGGGACGGGATTTTTTCTTTTTTTGCGGGAAAAACAAGGCAAAACTCTTTTTTTGTATAATTTGCGATGAAAAAATCTTGTAAAAAATCAAAAAAACTATTGAAATTTCCTTATCCATCGTTTATAATATAGTCGTAGTGGTTAAAAGTGGAGAAAATAGGTTAATTTTTCCACAGACTTTTCCACAATGTGGGGAAAACTCAGAATTTCAAGGAAAGGAGAGAGGGAAATGCTGCTGGGGGAATACCGATATAACGTGGATGCCAAGGGCAGACTGTTCATTCCTGCCCGACTCAGAGATGAAACGGGCGACAGCTTAGTGGTGACCCGCTCTCTGGATAAATGCATCAACGTCTATTCTGCTCAGGAATGGCAAAAATTCGTGGACAAGCTGATGAATCTCCCCGAGATCACGGCAAGAGAGGTCAAGCGTTTCATTTTCTCCTCCGCCATGGAGCTGAACGTGGACAGTATGGGGCGAATCGTGTTGCCTCAGAAGCTGAGAGAAACCGCGTTGATCAGCAAAGCGGTGGTGATCTTGGGCGTGGATAATCACGCGGAGATCTGGAGCGAAGAGGAGTACACCAAGTACGAAGACTCCTGCGACACCGAACAAATGCTGAAGATCCTTTCGGGGTATAGCTTCTGATGGCTGTATTTTCCCACTTTTCCGTGCTTTTGGAAGAATCCGTTTCCCTTTTGGACGTGAAGCCCGACGGGGTCTATGTGGATTGCACCCTGGGAGGGGGAGGGCACAGCCTGCATCTTGTGCGGCAGCTCTCGTCCCGAGGAAGGCTCATCGCCATTGACCGTGACCGAGATGCCCTGGCGGCGGCAAAGGAACGCTTAAAGGAGCATCGGGAAAAAATCGTTTTCGTTCACGATAATTTTGTGAACCTGGCCCACGTTGTGAAAGATCTGGGCGTGGAGGGTGTGGACGGCGTTCTGATGGATCTGGGCGTCTCCTCTTATCAGTTGGATACCCCCGAGCGGGGTTTTTCCTATCACAGTGATGCGGTATTGGATATGCGGATGTGTCGGGAAGACCCTCTCAGCGCCGCCGACGTGGTGAATACGTACACGAAGGAAGATCTGACACGGATCATTTTTGAATACGGCGAAGAGAAAAACGCCCGCGCCGTGGCATCGGCCATTTGCAAGGCCAGAGAAGAAAAGAAGATCGAAACCACCCTTGAGCTTGCCGAGATCGTGAAAAGCGCCTTCAGCGCCAAAGAGCGTTTTGAAGGAAAGCATCCCGCTCGCCGCACCTTTCAGGCCATTCGCATCGAGGTCAACTCGGAGCTAGAGATCATTCCCAAAGCCATTGACGCCGCCGTTGAAGTGCTTAAGCCGGGCGGCGTGATCAGCATCATCACCTTCCATTCCCTGGAGGATCGGGCGGTGAAGGAAAGCTTCAAGCGGTACGTGAACGGATGCACCTGCCCTGCGGATTTTCCCGTTTGCGTGTGCGGCTTTCGGCCGAAGCTGGAGCTTTTAAACCGCAAGCCCATTCTCCCCTCGGCAAAGGAAAACAGTGAAAACA
>JAZNGI010000027.1:0-2822 GCA_045576375.1 Eubacteriales bacterium | reverse complement strand
AGCGGATCCCGCAGAGAAAGTGTTTCTTTTTTCGGGAGATCAAAGAAGACAGAATATGACGCGTTTTTTCATTGAAAACCAAGGTGAAAACAGGAATATCCCCGGAAATGCCGTAAGACCACAATTCCTCCCTGGGATAGTGTTTGTCACGGCGGGTGAATTTGGATTCATCCCGATACATCCAAAATTTCAAAAACAGGTCCTCTGTGAAATCGCCGTCGATGGCGGCATGAACCCCCATTCGCTTTGCGGAAAGCTCTTTTTGCGATTGGCGAGGATCGTTCATTAGTGCCAGAGACTCCGAAAAGGTGTTCTTGGTTGCCTCTCGATCGTACCCGCAAACGGCACAAAACAGAAAGCCGTCGCTTCCGTTGGGGGCATCGATCATTTTTCTTTGCGTGATCGCAATCTGCGGATAGATCACGGGAATATCTAAATTGGTTTTTAAAAAGAAGTGCTTTTGATCAAAATCGGAGGGCTCTCCGTATTGATAATAGTTTTCGCTCTTTTCCCCTGAGAGGAAACCCGCCACGGCACAAACTTCGTTTTTCTCCTCTTCCCTCGGACGTCGGATGATCATCAACGCCTCATTATCCAGTTCTTTTAATTGCAAGAACAGATTGGCAAAGGAGGGATGAGCGCAATACCGCTCCCGCGGGAATAAAACGGGCATAAAGAGAATCTGTGCCTTTACCAGGCCGCAAAACCCCGTGACGGTGACGGCAACGCTGAGTGAAGCCGTTTGGCTGTACAACGGTGCTAAACGGATCCGCACGAGTTTTTTGTTGTGACGAATGGCATAGTCGCAATAGGAGCCGTAATCGTAAAAGGAATAGACACTTCCTTCGGGATTTTCTTTTCGAACATTGGAAAAGCGCAGTTCTCCCAAATACACCCGAACGATGAGTCCTCCGTTATCCCTCGTGCCGAAGGGTTTGAGAAACAAAAATTCCTCCGCGCCGTTTTTTATCACCAATTGATTTCGTCCACGGGATGAAGCCACCAGAGCGCAGTTTTTTCCGGGATAAAGAAAGTGTTTTTCTTCTCCCGCAACGGCACGCTTTGAAACCTCGGTTCGATATACACGAGGGGGTCTCTCGTTTCGCTCTTCTTTTTTCAAGATCAAGGCATCCACAGGAATCTTTTCTTCCAAAAGAATACTCGCGGCTCTCATTGACAACTCTTCGCAAAAGCGCTTTACAAAAACGTCTTTTTGAAGCAAATTGGTCATTGCCACGATGCTCATTCCCAAATGATGGGTCATATAGCTTTTCACAATGGCACTCCCGCCCGTGCGTGACAAATTGCAGTCAAGAGCCTCATAAAAGCCGTATTTACCGTACATCCCGCATTTTGTCATCCGTCGCAGATTGGAAAGAACAGCAGTTGGATTTGCCCTCAGCATCAAAAAAGAGGAATAGGGACTGATGACCAAAGTGGACTCTGTTTCTCTTTTTAAGCGCAAGGCCGGCACGCCGAACGCACGGTATTGATAGTTCATATTGGAATCAAAGGCAAAAAAACCGCTTTCACTGACACCGAAAAGGTTACGTTCCTGATAAGAATAAGCTTTTTGCTCCCGATAAGCAAAATACAGGGATTCGCTTTCAAAGCTGTTTTTAAATACGGGAAGCAAGAGTGTGGGCATAAAGTACTCAAAGCAGGTGCCGGTCCAGGACAGAGCACCGATATGATGCTTGGTTTCGCCGAGGTTTCTTCCCAAACGGTACCAATGAGACGGAGGGACGATGCCTTTTGCCACGCAGTAGTAGCTGGTGAGTCGGGCCTCGCTCATATACATATCGTAGTGATTGTCATCCGGGCGGTTGGTTTCACAGTTATAACCGATGAAAAACAGATTCTTCTTTCCGTCGAATAAAAAGTCAAATTGCATCTGCTGCAGCAGTTTTTCGATTCTTATCTTTACCCGCTCCAAGCGTTCATCTTCGTAGGCGTATTCGCTCAAACCGTTTTTCAGCGCAACCAGCGCCACAGCAAGATTACCGCTGTCCACCGTGGAAACGTACTTATTTCCGATGGGGGCAAGGGTAACGGTGTCATACCAATTGTAAAGATTGCCTCTGTGCTTTTCCAGTCGTTCCACAGTCTGAAGAGTATCCGTCAGCCTTTTGGTTAATTGACGAGTAGAAATTAAGGCAACGTCTCTTGCGCACAGAAGACTGAGAAGATAAAGCCCCACGTTTGTGGGGGAGCAACGCATCGCTGTGGATTCACAAGGCGAAAGACTGACGTTATCCGGCGGGAGAAAATTTCCTTTGGCATTCACGTTTTGCTCGAAGAATAAAAAGCTGTCGCTCAAATATTTTTTCAACTCTCCCCTCTCTCTTTTTCCCAATGAGACGGAGGACTTGTTTTCTTTTGAAAGCCAATAAGAAAGCAAGGGATAAACAAACCAAAACAGTCCGAAAAGCCGAGCGGGGCGTTCTGCGCTGATGAGCAGAAGGGCCAATCCAAAAACCAAGGAAAACAGATTGTTCTTTAAGTGGGAGATCAATGTGACGGAGTTTTTCAGAGAGGAAAACGTGGTCCATTCCAATAATTTCGTTTTTGAAACGCGAAGGCGCCAAAGGGAACGGATGGCAGCATCAAGAGAGGTATAGGCGTCGCTTGCTGTTGAAAAACATTGTTTTAAAAAATTCAAAAATTGGCTCCATACACCGCCCAGCACTTTGGAATGGAACTTTCTGGACACTTTTTTCCATTCTCCCGAACCCAGGGTGGAAAGAAGGGTAAGGGCCACGGGAAGGAGAAAAGGAAGTAAGGCTAAAAATGCGCTTCGCCAGGCCATTCTTCCGTTCATG
>JAZNGI010000026.1:0-13189 GCA_045576375.1 Eubacteriales bacterium | reverse complement strand
CCCTCTCCCCCCGCATAGCATCGGCATTCCATTGCCACCGCCAGCTCGGAAGCACGGCGAATGGAGGAAACCAGCAAGGGGATCAGAATGGGAAGAAGAGCCTTGGCCCGTTTGAGAAGGCTTCCCGTTTCAAAATCAGCGCCTCTGGCTTTCTGAGCCGACATGATCTTATCGGTCTCCTCGATGAGAGTGGGAATAAAGCGCAGGGCAATGGTCATCATCATGGCAAAATCGTGAACGGGAACCCGAACCAGCTTCAAGGGAGAAAGCAGACTCTCGGTGGCATCACACAACACGTTGGGACTGGTGGTATAGGTAAGAAGAATGCTCGTTCCCCCAACCAAACAAAACAGACGGATCATAATAAACGCTGCCGCAATGAGACCTTCGGCGTAGATACGAATGACCCAAAGCTCCACAAGCAGTGTATCCCCCCCGGTGAAGAACACGTTGATCACGCCCATAAACACTGCGATAAACAGCACCGGCTTCAAGCCCCTAAGGATCACTTTCCAATCGATCCGGGACAAAATACAGGCGCCGATCACTCCCAAAAGCAGGAAGGAATAGGAAAGCAAATTGTCGGCAAAGAACACACTGACCACAAACAGGATCATTGCCACGGTCTTCATTCTCGGATCAGCCCGATGGAACACGGAATTTCCCGGGAAAAACTGACCGAGAGTTATATCTTTCATCATCGTTTTATCCTTGACATTATTTCCCGATAGGCGGCATCCACGGTATAAATTCCCGTGTCAACATCAACGCCCGCTTCTTTCAGAGAGAACATCAGTGAAGTGATCTCCGGCATTCTCAGCCCCGAGGCCTTTAAGATCTCGGTGCGGGAAAACACCCGCTCCACGCTGTCGTGCATCAGCACCGCGCCGTCCTTCATCACCAGAAGCTCATCTCCGAAGCGCGCCATATCCTCCATGCTGTGAGAGATGATGATCACGGTTTTTTCATTTTGCCGTTGATACTCGCGGATCCGGGTGAACACGGCATCTCTTCCGCCGGGATCCAGCCCCGCGGCGGGCTCGTCGAACACGATCACCTCGGGATCCATTGCCATCACCCCGGCAATGGCAACTCTGCGCTTTTGGCCGCCCGAAAGATCGAAGGGAGATTGCTCAAACAAATCCTCCTCCACCCCCGCAAAATGAGCGGCGCGGCGAACCATACGGTCGATCTGTTCGGGAGGGCACCCCATATTCTTGGGACCGAAGGCAATGTCAGCGTACACCGTTTCTTCAAACAACTGATACTCGGGATACTGGAACACCAGCCCCACCCGAAACCGCAGCTTGGGAAGGGCTTTGGGATCCTCCCAGATATCCTTACCGTCCAGAATGACCCTTCCCGAAAGAGGGCGGTTCAAGCCGTTGAGAAGCTGGGCAAGGGTGGATTTTCCCGAACCCGTGTGGCCGATGATCCCCGTGATCTTTCCGGGGGTGAAACTGCAACTGACACAGTGGAGGGCATCCTTTTCAAAGGGCGTCCCCTCGCCGTATTTATAACTTACGTTTTCTAATCTTAACTCATTCATGGCCGTTCACCGTTTTCACAACAGAGGCAAGAAGGCGGGAGGCTTCCTCGGGGCTTGCCACCCCGTCGGGGATCTCCCCGAGAGAGGCAAAGGCGGGATCTTTCTTGAGAAGGTATAAAAGCTTGGTGGACTGGGGAACGTCCAGCCCCACCGCTTCCAGCTCTTCCACTCGGGAAAACACTTGGGCGGGGGTGCCGTCCATCAGCATTTTCCCGTCGTTCATCACGATGATCCGATCCGCCATGGCGGCTTCGTTCATATAATGGGTGATGAGCACCACGGTCATTCCTTTTTCCCGATTCAGCCGTTTCACGGTGTCCAGAATCTCTTCTCTTCCCGAGGGATCCAGCATCGCGGTGGCCTCGTCCAGAATGATGCAACGAGGATGCATTGCCAAAATTCCCGCCACTGCGATGCGTTGCTTTTGTCCGCCGGACAGGCGTGCGGGCGAATGAAGAGCATACTCGCTCATCCCCACCGTTTCCAAGGCCTCGTCCACCCGAAGGCGGATCTGCTCGGGCGCCACGCCCAGATTTTCGGGGCCGAAGGCAACGTCTTCCTCCACCACGGAGCCCACGATCTGATTGTCGGGGTTCTGAAACACCATTCCGACTCTTCTGCGGATCTGCATAAGCTGTTGCTCATCGGCGGTGTCAAGCCCGTCCACCAGCACCTTTCCCGAGGTGGGAAGCAGAATACCGTTGATGAGCTTGGCAAGGGTGGATTTTCCCGAACCGTTATGCCCAAGCACCGCCACGAAGGATCCTACTTCAATGGACACGGACAGGTTTTTTACCGCCATATCGCCGCGGTCGTCCTCATATTCAAAACACAAGTTCTCTGCTTTGATGAATTCCTTCAATGTTTTATCCTTTTTTCTCCCACCGTGCCGAAGCGCCGCAGGGAAGAAAATTCCCCGTGGCTTCCACCCGCAGACCCAATTCGTCGAAGGTGACGCTTCCGCCCAGGTGAGCGGTTTCTCTTTGCAATAAATATCCCATCGTTCCCGCGGAAAGCCCCGTGGTGTACGAATTGACCAGGACGAACAGAGGATCGTCGCTGAGCACCTGCATCACCAGGGAAAGAAATCCGTGGATCTGATCTTCCAGCCGCCAGGTTTCTCCTCCGGGGCCTCTGCCGTAGGAGGGGGGATCCATGATCACCGCGTCGTAGCGGTTGCCGCGGCGTAGTTCTCTGCTTACGAATTTGGAACAATCGTCCACAATGTAGCGGATGGGGGCATCCTCCAGGCCGCACAGGCGGGCGTTTTCCTTGGCTTGATTCACCATGTTTTTGGCGGCGTCCACGTGACACACCTTCGCTCCCGCCTTGGCGGCGGCAACGGTGGCTCCGCCGGTATAGGCGAAGAGATTCAACACGTTTACGGGACGGGAAGCATTTTTGATCTTTTGGGAAAACCATTCCCAGTTTGCCGCCTGCTCGGGAAAGAGCCCCGTGTGCTTGAAGCCCATGGGCTTGATCTTAAAGCGATAGTCGCTCACCCGAATGCTCCAGAACTCGGGCAGGGAGTGCTCGCTCCACGCCCCGCCTCCCGAAGAGGAGCGGGAATAACGGGCGTCCGCCTTCTTCCAAAGGGGATCTTTACGGCAGTTTTTCCAGATCACCTGAGGATCCGGACGGATGAGAATGCTCTTCCCCCAGCGCTCCAGGCGTTCCCCGTCGGAGCAATCCAAAAGAACGTATTCTCCCGTATCGTTGGGTGTCCACATAAAAACACAATTCCTTACAGTCAGATTTAAGAGTCAAAGGTCATTTGCTGAGGCGCGGAGGGCGGCGGATCATAGGGCAGACCCAAATGCTCGTAGGCCAAGCGGGTGACACACCTGCCTCTGGGGGTTCGGTGGATAAAACCGATCTGCATCAGATAGGGCTCATACACGTCTTCAATGGTAACGCTTTCCTCCCCGATGGTGGCGGCAAGGGTTTCCAAGCCCACGGGGCCGCCGGAAAAGCTGCGGATGATGGAGGTGAGCATTTTTCTGTCCACGCCGTCCAAGCCCAGCTCGTCCACCTCCAGGCGCAAAAGTGCCGTGGCGGCAATGTCGCGGTCGATCTTGCCGTTGCCGATAACCTGAGCAAAATCACGCACGCGCCGCAACAGGCGGTTGGCAATACGGGGCGTTCCCCGGGAACGGCGGGCGATCTCCAAAGCTCCCTGGGCATCAATGTCGATTCCCAAAATTCCCGCGCTGCGGGTGACGATGCCCGCAAGCTCCTCGTGGGTATACAGCTCCAAGCGCATGAGCATTCCGAAACGGTCTCTCAAGGGAGCGCTGAGCTGTCCTGCGCGGGTGGTAGCGCCGATGAGGGTGAAGCGCTCCAGAGGGATACGGATGCTTCTGGCAGCGGGGCCCGTTCCCATGATGATATCCAAAGCGTAGTCCTCCATCGCGGGATAGAGGATCTCCTCAATGTTGCGGGACAAGCGGTGGATCTCGTCGATAAACAGAATGTCCCCCGGGTTGAGATTGGTGAGCAAGGCCGCAAGATCCCCCTGCTTTTCAATGGCGGGTCCCGAGGTGACGCGGATGTTCACGCCCATCTCACAGGCAATGATGTGCGCAAGGGTGGTTTTTCCCAAACCGGGAGGCCCGTAAAGCAAAAGGTGATCCAGGCTCTCCGAGCGGTTCTTCGCCGCCTGCATAAAGACCTTCAGATTTTCTCTGACGGCTTTCTGACCCACGTATTCATCCAGGGTCTGAGGGCGCAGGGAAAGCTCTCCGTCGCCCGTTTCCAAGCCGCTGTCCTCCTGAGAATAGGAGCCGGACACCAATCGGTTTTCAAAATCCGTTTCACTGAACAGATCCTTGCTTTCTTTGATCATAGCCGTCTCCTTTCCCTTACTGTTTACTCAGAACTCTCAGACCTTCCCGAATCAAAGCCTCCACGGAACGGTTGGACGTATCCAAAGAGGAAAACGCATCCACCGCCTGCTGGCGGGAATACCCGAGAACGGTGAGTGCATTCACCGCTTCTGCCACGTTGGCGTTCTTGCCCGCGGGACGGGCGGCTTCTCCCGCCGCTCCCAAGGCCGTTTGGGCAAAGGTTTTATCCTTGCTGAGCTTATCCTTCAATTCCAAAATCACCCGTTGGGCGATCTTATTGCCGATGCCCTGAGCGGCACAAAGGCTCTTGGCATCCTGCGCCATCACGGCACTGACCACTCCCTCGGGGGACAGGGCACTGAGAATGGAAAGGGCGGCCTTGGGGCCCACCCCGGAAACGGTGTTCAAGAGACGGAACAGCTCCAGCTCCTCCCGATCCTCAAACCCGAACAGCTCCACTCCGTCTTCCCTCACGGCAAGATGGGTGAACAAAAGCACCTGTTCTCCCACGGAGTTTTGCAATCTTCCAAAACATCGGTCGGAGATCGCTAACTGATAACCGACACCGCCCGCCTCGATCACCGCCGTTTGCGGCTCACAGACCACGAGCGTGCCTTTCACGGAATAAAACATTCTCTCTCCTCCCAATCCACGTTAATTGCCTGCGGTTTTTTTGGATGCCTTCATGGCACGGGAGCGCAGTTCCCCCAATTTAGACGCCCCCACCGATGCGTGGGTGATGGCAAGGGCCAAAGCATCGGCCGCATCGTCGGGCTTGGGAACGCCGGGCAGCTTTAAAATGAGTTTTGTCATTTCCATGATCTGCTTCTTTTCGGCCCGTCCGTATCCCGCCACGGCAACCTTTACCTGCAGAGGCGTGTATTCCCTCACGGGAATAGCGTTTTTTTCCGCGGCGGCAAGGATGACTCCCCGTGCCTGGCAAACGTTCACCGCGGTTTTTTGGTTGTTATTGAAAAACAGCTCCTCAATGGCGATGACGTCGGGACAGTAGCGCCCGATCAGCTCCTCCGTGTTGAGGAAGATGTCCAGCAGGCGTTTTTCCGTTCGCTCTCCCGCGGGGGTGGAAATGACGCCGCAATTGACGAAACGGTTTTGCACTCCCTCGGTTCGGATCACGCCGAAGCCAACGGTGGCGATCCCGGGATCGATTCCCAATATGATCATCGCCATTCCTCCTTTTGCGAGAGCAAACAAAAATCTCCTCTTTTATCATTAGATTGTATCACATTTTTGTTCTAAAGTCAAACCATTTCGAGGAAAATTCAAACAATCTTCATTATTTTTCCTTCCGTTTCAAAAAAAAGAAGTTTGAGCAAAGAAAAAACAAGGAATAAACGAAAAAACCTTGCAAAATTTTCATGGAATTGTTATAATGAAAAAAGAATTCTACCTTTTCAGGAGTAACTAATTATGAACACGACGCAACTGAAAGAAAAAATCGCTCGGGGCGGATTTGACGCCCTATTCACAAAGCTTTACGGCCAAAGCAAGATCTCAGAGCAAAGAGAGCGCTATATGAAGGCCGTTGACGGTTTTGAAGCTTGCTACGGGGTTTCGGAAAACGCCGAGCTTTTTTCCGTTCCCGGAAGAAGCGAGATCTCCGGCAACCACACCGATCACAACCACGGAATGGTGATTGCCGCCTCGGTGGATCTTGACATCATTGCCGTGGCGGTAAAAAGAGAAGGAACCGTGATCCGCGTGAAAAGCGAAGGCTTTGAGATGGACACCGTGGATCTTCACGCCAAGGAAGGCTACGGGAAATTTACCTCTGCCGCTCTCATCGCAGGCGTTGCCGACGGTTTGGAAAAGAGAGGCTTTGAGGTTTGCGCCTTTGACGCCTACACCACCTCCAACGTGTTTAAAGGCTCGGGTCTTTCCTCTTCCGCGGCTTTTGAGAATATGATCGGCACCATCGAAAACCACTTTGCCAACGGGGGAAAGATCGACTTTGTAACGGTGAGCCAGATCTCCCAGTACGCCGAGAACGTGTTTTTCGGAAAACCCTCGGGGCTGATGGATCAGATCGCCTGTGCGGCAGGCGGTTTCGTGGGCATTGATTTTGAAGACCCCACCGAGCCTAAGGTGAAGCGCCTGGCTTTCGATCTGACTGCCCACGGCTATTCCCTGGCCATTGTGAACACCGGGGGAAACCACGCCGCTCTCAACGACGAATACGCCGCCATCACGGTGGAAATGAAGAAGATCAGCAAGTATTTCGGAAAAGAATATCTCCGAGAGCTCACCAAGGATGAGCTTTTGGCAAACGTGGGCGTTCTCCGCAAAAAGACGGGAGACCGCGCTATTCTGCGCGCTCTTCACTTCTTCAATGAAAACCAACGGGTGCAAGCTCAGCTGGAAGCATTGGAGAAGGGCGATCTTGAGACTTTCTTTGCCAACGTCACCGCCTCCGGACACTCCAGCCTGCAGATGCTTCAGAACATTTTCTGCACCTCCGCTCCCGAAGAACAGGGCCTGACCCTGGCGCTTTCTCTGTGCTCGGAGATCCTTTCCGAGGATTGCGCCTGGAGAGTTCACGGCGGCGGCTTTGCCGGCACCATTCAGGTGTTCGTGCCCTGCGATCAAACCGACGACTTCAAGAAAAACATTGAGAAATTCTTCGGCGAAGGCAGTTGCTTCGTGCTCAGCGTGAGAACCCTGGGCGCGGTGCATCTGGACTGACCAAATGAAACAAAAGCCCGCCCCCGCCCTTCTGCTTCTCCTGGCGCTTTGGAGTGCCGTTTCCATCGGGATCTACTTTTTTGCCGTTTCGGTCGGTTTTGAGCCCATTCTCCCGATTTATCTGATTCTGGCTTTTCTGAGTACCTTTATTTACCTGCTGTTGCAAAGCCCCGCAGTGGAGATTCGGGGCAAAGAGGAGCCCAACCGCAAAAGAAGAGGATTGTTTTCCCTGAGGGAAGAAACCCACCGACGGCTCAGTCGGGGAATTTTGGTGTTTGCCCTCCCCCTTTTCCTTGCCTTCCTGGCAGATTATCTGCTGATCCTGTTGGATTTGGAAGGGATTCTCAGCGGCCTCAAATGAAAGGACCCTTTATGACCGAATGCAAGACCATTGCTTCCGGTTCCACGGGAAACAGCGTTTTTTTCCGAACGGGAGAAAGCGCTTTTCTCATTGACGCCGGACTCAGCATGAAAAAAACCGAGATCGCTCTGCGCCATTGCGACTCTTCCCTGGCAAAGCTCGCAGGAATCTTCGTGACCCACGAGCATTCCGACCACGTGAAGGGTTTGGGCATGATCGCCAAGCACACCTCCGTTCCCATTTACGCCACGTTTCCCACCGCCAGGGAGATCTATACTTCTCTGTGTCTGAAAAACAAAAACGACGAGGCGGAGGCCTTTCGCAAGAATGCAAGGGTGATCACCCCCGGGCTTTGCTACTCCGTGGGGGCAATGACTTTGATCCCCTTCGAAATCCCTCACGACAGCGCCGCCTGCGTGGGATATACGCTGACGGAAGAAAACGGCGAGAAGATTTTGGGATATGCGGCGGATATGGGCCACGTGACCGAAGAGATCCGAAGCGCGCTTACGGGATGCCGACATCTGATCGTGGAATCCAACCACGACCTGCAGATGCTGGAGGATTCCTCCTACCCTGCTTTTCTCAAGGAGCGCATCCGCTCCGATTACGGCCATCTGTCAAACCCCGCCTGTGCTAAGCTGGTGACGGAGCTGGTGAAAAACGGTTCCCGACACGTGACGCTGTTTCACCTTTCCCGGGAAAACAACCTTCCCCAACTGGCTTTAGACGCTTCCCTGAACGCTCTTCACGCCGCGGGCGCCCAAGAGGACGAGGATTTCACCTTGGCTGTGGCGCAGATGGAAGGACTGACGGAGGTGTGCCGATGAATTACACCGTGATCCACACGGGAGATTCCAAGGAACCGTACTGGACCCAGGCCTTCGGAGAATATCAAAAACGGATGGGCGCCTTCGGGCAACTGAAAACCATCTGCCTAAAGCCCGCTTCCCTTTCCTCCGACCCCGGGGAAGCTGAGATCGAGAAAGCCTTGGAAAAGGAGGCCGACGCCATAGAAGCCCAGTTAAAAAAGCTGGGGCTGGACGGCGCCGCCACCCAAAAGATCGCCCTGTGCATTGAAGGGAAAATGCTTTCCTCCGAGCAACTGAGCGACTATCTTGCCTCCTGCGCCGTGAACGGAAGATCCTCCGTTGTGTTTCTCATCGGAAGCTCCTTCGGTTTAAGCGAGCGCATTAAAAAGCAATGCTTTCGCCTGTCCTTTTCCCCTATGACCTTTCCCCATCAGATGGCAAAGGTGATGCTGGCAGAGCAGATCTACCGCGCGGAGTGCATTCGCGCAGGAACCAAGTACCACAAATAAAAAACGGGAGCCGTGAAATGCTCAAGAGAGTTTTTCACAGCTCCGTTTGTTTTTTTTATTTTCTGCCCAGTCCCGACCAAAGAAGAATGATCGCCTGAGCGGGGATGCCGAGAATAAAGATCAGCCAGCTATGGGAAAGAAAGCCGCAGACCACCAGGGTGACATAAATACAAAGAAGCACTGTCCACACCAAGAGGGAAATGATCAGATAGTTGCGGCGAGTGTTCCACCACACGCAATTAAACACCAGAAGCACCACGAAGGTGAGAGGAACGGAATAAACAAAGGCCAGCCAAAACAGGCCGATGGAGGTGCGGCAGATGCCGAAGATCACGAAGATCATGGTGGCGATCAGCCAGACCAAGGAAATGCTCAAGGCGGCTATGATGGATCGGTTGCGCTTCACAATGGCAGAAGGCGAGGTCTTGGGCCGTTCTTCATGGATCTCTTCCGTCAGCCAATCCAGGCTCACGCGGAAAATGCGGGAGATCTGCACAAGCACCTGAACGTCGGGAATTCCTTCTCCGCGCTCCCACTTGGACACCGCTTTGTCCGAATAATTCAGCCGGGAAGCAAGATCCGCCTGAGTCATTCCCGCTTCCTTGCGGAGCTGAGCAATGTTATTGGCTAAGGCGTTTTTTAATTGATCCAAGCGATCCTCTCCCTTCGTATTTTTGTTTCAACTAAGAGTATTTTAACACAAAATTATGAATAAATCAAGACTCTACGGAGAGTAGAACCCCCCTTCGTTTGCTCTACCAACGGTGAAGTAACGCACTCCCAAGAGTAGGTTGACCTGAAAGGAAGGCAGGGATATAATCAAAGAAAAAAACACCGGCAGAAAGGCAACGAAATGAAGACCCTAAAGATCATCGGAGATTCCATTCTGAAAGGAGTGGTGTATTCCCCCACGGGGCGGCAATATTCTCTCTGCAAGGAACACAGAGCGGAACGGATGGCAACCAACGAGGTGCAGATCCTCAATCTTTCAAAGATGGGTGCCACCGTGAAAAACGGACTCATGAACATGGAGACGGACAAGACTCCTACGGACGAAAACACCACGGTGATCCTGGAATTCGGCGGAAACGACTGCAACTACGATTGGCAAGCGATCAGCCAAGATCCTCAAGGAGAACACCTCCCCCACACCCTGCCCGAGGAGTTCGTGGCCTGTCTGAAACAAGGCATCCGCGCGGTAAAAGAAAAGGGAGCCAAGGCCATCGTCGCTCTTGCTCCCCCCATCGTCACGGAGAAATTCTTTTCTTTTATCTGTAAAGGAAACGACCCTGCGCGCATTATGGAATGGCTCAAGGATAAGTGCGCCCTTTACCGCCGCCAGGAGTATTACATGGCGCTGGCAGGGGATCTGGCCAGAGAAGAGGGCTGTGAGATCCTGGACTTGCGCGCTCCCTTTCTTCCAAAGAAGGACTTTCCGCGCTACATCTGCGAGGACGGAAGCCACCCCAACGCCATGGGCCATCAGGTCATTTGTGAAGAAGTGAGAAAATTAGCGGAACGTCTTTGAAGGCTTAACAGAAAACACGCTCCGATCCACCATGTTGAAAAAGGCCTCCGAGCTGTAAACGGTGACGTCGGTTTCGGGAGGGATCTCTCCGTTATCCGCAACGGAAAGCTCGCCGTTGGGCTTGGTGACAAAGAGCGCTTTGGGACAGGGGCAGAGAAGAAACACCTTCTCCCCCTCCCCGTCAACGGAGAAATCAAACTTCTTTTTCAAAGACAAGATCTTTGCTCCCGCAAAGCTGAGAGTAAAAAGGCGAAAGCCTTTTTCTTTTTTGTCGAAAATGACCGGGATCAAGGGACAGAGAAAGCCGCGAAGCCGACAGGAAAAGACCCTGCCCTCTGCCTCCAGATCAAAGCCGCAGTAGAACCGAGCAAAAAGAAAACAGGAGATGCCGACCTTTTGATTGGTAAGAACGTATCCCTTTTGCCTACAAAGCCTTTGAAGGCGTTTAAAAAAACGGGAAAGCCTGCGATAGCGCCCGAAGATCAAGATCGCAAAAAACAAGAAGACTGCCAAAGCAAAGTGAAGCAGCACTGCAGGCGGGATCATAAGAGCGATTCTTCCGAGCTGAGCCAAGGCAACGCACACGGCGGGGAGGACATAAGCGGCAAGCGCCAACATGAAAACCAGTCCCACGCATTTCAACAGGAACAAGCCCAGAAGCACGGTGGGATGATGCTTGCGCTCTCCCTGCTCCATTCCGCCGCCCGACAAACAAACCCACACACCGCCAAGAAGATAGAACGCCATCAAAAACAGCTTCCACAAAAAGGAATCAGGATACAGCTGTCCGGGCATCCCGGAGGATAGCCCCAAATCGGCGGGGACCGCCAGCACCGCAAGGAAGAAAAAGGCGATCCAGATCCAAAAATCAAGGGATCTGACAAGGGACAAAAGCCTTCTTTCCCGCACAGACGAGCCCAAGGACGGAAGAAACAAACCGGCAAGAATCAGATAATCTACGCACCAAAAAAAGATGCGAAAGGCAAAGTGATACGTTGTTTGCGCGGCATCCGCACCGGGAATGAACATTCCCAAGCCCAAAGCCGAGGAAACGTCACAGGCCCAGGCGCACAGGAGAAGCGCGCCGCAAGCCAAAGCGCTCCAAAGGGTACGAAGGGCGTGATTTTTAAAAAACGAAATCCATTTCTCGTTATTCATCGGGTTTCCTTTCAAGGCGCCCTGTAGATCGGATGAGCCTTTTCGTTATTGGTTCTTGGGTTCTCTTCCGATAAAGCCGACCTTGGCGAAATCCTCGGGATGATTGCGGATAATATAGTCGATATAAGAAGAAATGATCTTGGCGGTGAGAAGGTAGCCCTGGGGGTTCATGTGATTGCCCAAATAAAAATTTTTCTTAAAGGCGTCGTCATACACGGGACAATGGTGAGTCAGGTCGATCACGTAGGTAAAGGCAAAATGCGCGGCCATTTGTTCCAAAAGGGCGCAATGGGCTTCCTTCACGGCGTTGTGGGCTTCGTTGGCGGAACGAGGCATGGAGACCAGGAAAAAGCGCGCCTGCGGCTGCATTTGTTTGAGCCGCTTAATGATCTGACAGTAATAATAGGCAAAAGTGTCGCTCTCGGTTTCGCTGAGGGCATCGGCCACGGTTCCCACTTCTTGCTTTTGGTTGATCACGTCGTTCACGCCCAGGGCAAGAATGTAGCATTGACAAAGCTTATCCTCGCTCCAAAAGCCCTTTTCTTCGGCAAAGCTTTTCCAGTACTCCTTGGCAGTCATTCCGCCGCGGGAAAAATTATACACGGTGTTCCCCGCCATACGGGCCATAAATTGCCCCCAGGAATAATCGTAAAAATCATGCCCGCTTACGGGCTTTCCCGGGAGGTGGAGCTCAAACTCTCCCGAGGAAAGACTGTCGCCGATGCAGGCAATGGTACGGAAAATGGCGGTCATTCCGCCATCGGGGCAAATTCTGTCCAAGGGCTTTTCCCCCGGATTGGCGATAAAAGGTGTCAGATCCAGCATAACGGTTCTCCTTACTGCAACGATTTTTTGTATTCAATGAACTCCTCATAGGTTCCCGCGCGATCCAGGATGCCTTGGGGAGTGATCTCAATGATGCGGTTGGCAACGGTGTTCACCAGCTCATAGTCGTGAGAAGAGAAGATCACATTCCCCGCAAAGGCGGAGAGCCCTTGGTTCACGGCGCTGATGGATTCCAGATCCAAATGATCGGTGGGCTGATCCAAAAGAAGCATATTGGAGCCGAAGAGCATCATACGGGAGAACATACACCGCACCTTTTCGCCGCCCGAGAGAACGTTCACGGGCTTAAACACGCTTTCGTTGGAAAAAAGCATTCTCCCCAAAAAGCCCCGAAGATAGGTTTCCGTTTGGTCCTGGGAATACTGACGCATCCAATCGATAATGCTTTCTGTGTGACCTTCGAAAAAGGAGGTGTTATCGTGGGGAAAATAGCTTTTGGAGATGGAAATGCCAAACTTAAAGCTGCCCGAGGTGGGAGCAAGCTCTTCATTGAGAATGGAAAAGAGGGCGGTGATGGCCATTTCGTCGCCCACCAGGGCGATCTTCTCTCCTTTTCTCACGGTGAAGGAAAGATTTTCAAAGAGAGTGCCGTTTTCATTGGCATAAGAAAGATCCTTCACCTCCAAAATGTCTTTCCCTGCTTCCCTGTCCATGGAAAAGCCGATGAAGGGATAGCGGCGGCTGGAGGCGGGAAGCTCCTCCACGGTGAGCTTATCCAACAGCTTTCTTCGGCTGGTGGCCTGGCGGGACTTGGATTTATTGGCGGAAAAACGGGAAATGAAGGCCTGGAGTTCCGCGATCTTTTCTTCGTTCTTCTTATTCTGCTGTTTGATCATCCGCTGGATCAACTGGCTGGACTCATACCAAAACTCGTAGT
>JAZNGI010000025.1:0-42770 GCA_045576375.1 Eubacteriales bacterium | reverse complement strand
ATGGCCATTATCTACATCGTTTTGGTGCTGTTGATCACTCTGCTGATCCGAATCATGGAAAGGAGTCTTGCAAAAAGTGATAGAAATCATTGATCTGAAAAAGGTGTACGGCGAGAACGTGGTTCTCAAAGGCATCACCGAGACCATCCATGCAGGAGAAAAAGTGGTGATCATCGGCCCCTCGGGAAGCGGAAAATCCACCTTTTTGCGCTGTTTAAACTGTATGGAGGATCCCGACGGCGGTCACATCATTTTCGACGGTGAGGATCTTGCCGATATGAAGGTGGATATCAACCTCCATCGGGAAAAGATCGGAATGGTGTTCCAACAGTTCAATCTCTTTAACAACAAGACGGTGCTGGAAAACATCATGCTGGCCCCTGTGTATTTGGGATGCAAAAAGATCCGCGCCGCCAAGAGAAAGAATTTCTTCAACAGGCTTTTGGGAAAGAAGAAGCCCCTGCTCCCCGTGGGCGATCCTAAGGAAGTGAAGCGCAAGGCGGAGGAAACCGCCCGCAGCCTCCTTGCCCGCATCGGCCTGGAGGAAAAAGCCGACGTGTATCCCTCCACCCTTTCCGGCGGTCAGAAGCAGAGAATCGCCATCGTCCGTGCCCTGGCAATGAACCCCAAGGTGATCCTCTTTGACGAGCCCACCTCCGCTCTGGATCCCGAAATGGTGGGAGAGGTGCTGGATCTCATCAAGCAACTGGCCGACGAAGGCATGACTATGGTCATTGTCACCCATGAAATGGGCTTTGCCAAGGAAGTGGGCACCCGCATTCTCTTTATGGATGACGGTGTCATCGCCGAGCAGGCGCCCCCCGCAGAGTTCTTTTCCAATCCCCAAACGCCCCGTGCCAAGGAGTTTTTATCCAAAGTGTTGCAATAATATAACAACGGCCCCGCCGTGGGATTCCCACGGCAGGGCTTTTCTCTTTGTGTTATTTTTTCTCTTTGTCTTTTTTGGGGTACGGGAATATTTGGGAGTTGATCAGCCAGGCCACGCCCACACCCAGAATGGTTTGCACCGCACGGAGCAGAGAATAGAGCACCGGCTCGTCCTCGGCGTGGGACACGAAAAGAATGATGAAGATCGCCGCCGCCAGACCGCAGAGGTTTTTGCATCCCACCGGCTCGGCAATGCAAAGCACCAACAGCGTTCCCAGTAGGATCACGCCCAATTCCATCGCCGTCTGCGCCCAGGGCAACGGAGTGAGACTTTTGAGCCAAATGCTCAACAGCAACAAAGGGAGTCCGATGAGAAGGGCAGTCAGGGTCGCTTTGATACGCATCGTTCCGAAATCCACGGTTTTTTCCCAGGAGTCTCGCATTTCCAGAATGCCGTAGATGTAAATATAAAGAGGATGGACCTCCAAGCCGGGAACGAACAGACGAATCCCTTGCCATAGCCAGAAGCCCACAAACACGGCAAGCAGACTTTTGATCTTTCGCATTCCGATATGGGGGCGGGGAAGTTCCACAGGTTTTTTCATAGCGTTCTCCTTTGCGAGGGAAGAAAAGCAGAGCCGTTTTGGCTCTGCTTTTTACGGTTTACTTGAGTTTTTCCATGGCGGCGGTGAGGTTTTCCAGGGTGCGCTGATAGCCTTCCAGCTTGGCACGCTCGGCATTGACCACCTTTTCGGGAGCCTTCTTCACGAATTCTTCGTTGGCCAGCTTGCCCTGCACGCGCTGGATTTCCTTTTGGGTCTTTTCCATTTCCCCGGCCAGGCGGGCTTTTTCCTTTTCCAGGTCGATCATCTCTGCCACGGGAATGTGAACCACGGCACTGTCGGTAGCGATCACGGCACAGCCCTCGGGATCGTGATCCTCGGGGAGGGAGATGCTTTCCGCTCCTGCCAGGCGGCAGAAGATGGCGCTTGCCACTTCAAAGTCCTTCTTGTGAGGAGTCATAATAATGACACTGGTCTTCTTGGAGGGAGGCACGTTCATCTCGGTGCGGCGGGCGCGAATGCCCTTGATGACCTCAATGATGCGATCCATTCCTTCCTTATCCTCGCTGAGTACAAACTTTTCGTTAAACTGGGGCCAGGAGGATACCATGATGCTCTCGCCTTCGTGGGGGAGGCTCAGCCAGATCTCCTCGGTGATGAAGGGCATAAAGGGATGGAGAAGCTTGAGGGCGTTGGTGAATACCCAAGCCAGGGTGTTCTGAGCCACTTTGCCGCTTTCGCTGCCCTTATCCATCAAGCGGGGCTTCACCAGCTCAATGTACCAATCGCAGAACACGTCCCAAATGAAGTCGTAGAGCTTGGCCACGGCTACGCCCAACTCGTATTTATCAATATTGTCCGTCACGTCCTTGGTGAGCTGATTGATCTGATGAACGATCCACTTATCCTCGGGGGCAAGACGGGACGGGTCGGGCTCGGTGATCTTGTCGATCTCCAGATTCATCAGGATAAAGCGGGCGGCATTCCAGATCTTATTGGCAAAGTTTCTCGATGCCTCCACCTTCTCGTCGGAGAAGCGCATATCGTTTCCGGGGGAGTTGCCGTTGGCAAGGGTGAAGCGCAGAGCATCAGCGCCGTATTTGTCCACGATCTCCAGAGGATCAATGCCGTTGCCGAGGGATTTGCTCATCTTTCTTCCCTGGGCATCCCGCACCAGACCGTGAATGAACACCTTGGGGAAGGGGATCTCTTGCATCTGCTCAATGCCCGAGAAGATCATCTTGCTCACCCAGAAGGTGATGATGTCGTAAGCAGTGACCAAAACGTCGGTGGGATAGAAGTACTTGAGATCTTCCGTTTTGTCGGGCCAACCCAGGGTGGAGAAAGGCCACAGAGCGGAGCTGAACCAAGTGTCCAGCACGTCCTCGTCTTGGGTGATCTTGGTGCTGCCGCACTTGGGACAGGTGGTCACAAGGTCTTCGCTGACGGTCATTTCGCCGCAATCCTCGCAGTAGAAAGCGGGAATGCGGTGGCCCCACCAAAGCTGACGGGAAATGCACCAATCGTGAATGTTTTCCATCCAGTTGAGATAGTTTTTGGAAAAGCGCTCGGGGATGAAGCGGATCTTGTCCTTTTTCACCACGTCAATGGCAGGCTCTGCCAAAGGAGGCATCTTCACAAACCACTGACGGCTGCTCAAAGGCTCCACCAGGGTGCCGCAACGGTAGCAATGAGCCACGTTGTGGGAATAGTCCTCGATCTTCACCAGGGCGCCGCAGGCCTTCAGATCCTCCACGATCTGTTTTCTGGCCTCAAAGCGATCCATTCCCTCGTATTTTCCGCCGTTGGCGGTGATCTTGGCGTTGCCGTCGATGACCTCGATCATTTCCAGATCGTGGCGCAGGGCAACCTCAAAGTCGTTGGGGTCGTGGCAGGGGGTGATCTTCACACAGCCCGTGCCGAATTCCTTGTCCACGTATTCATCGGCAACCACGGGGATGGGGCGGTTCATCAGGGGAAGGATCACGTTTTTGCCCACCAAGGCGGCGTAGCGCTCGTCCTCGGGATGCACGGCAACGGCGCTGTCGCCCAGCATGGTCTCGGGACGGGTGGTGGCAACGGTGAGATACTCCTCGGTGCCTTCGATTTGGTAACGGATGTGCCAAAAGCCGCCGGGAGTGTCAATATGATCCACCTCGGTGTCGCTGAGAGCGGTGTTACAGTTGGGACACCAGTTGATGATGCGGTAACCGCGATAGATGAGCTTTTTGTTGTACAGAGAAACGAAAGTCTTCTTCACCGCGCGGGACAGGTTGTCGTCCATGGTGAAGCGAAGACGGGACCAATCGCAGGAGGAGCCGATCTTCTTAAGCTGTTCCACAATGCGGTTGCCGTAAAGCTCCTTCCAGTTCCACACACGGTCCAAAAAGGCCTCTCGGCCGATGTCGTGGCGGCTGAGCCCCTCTTTTTTCTTCAGCTCTTCCTCCACCTTGATCTGAGTGGCAATGCCCGCGTGGTCGGTGCCGGGGATCCAAAGGGTGTTATATCCCTGCATTCTCTTGGTGCGGATGATAATGTCCTGCAGGGTGTTGTTCAGCGCGTGGCCCATGTGAAGCTGACCCGTCACGTTAGGTGGGGGGATCACGATGGAGAAGGGCTTCTTGGAGCGATCCTCCGAAGGCTTGAAAAAGCCCCGTTCCTCCCAGGAGCGGTACAGTCTGTCCTCAAAGCTTTTGGGATCGTAGGTTTTGTTGAGTTGGGTAGACATGGTAGTTCCTTCCTTGTCAGTCAATGATCTTTCTCATCACCAGGCCCGTGGTGAGCTTGGGATAGAAGTAGGTGGATTTCTGAGGCATCTTGTCTCCTGCCAGGGCCACGTCGGAGATCTGGTGGATCTTGGTGGCGTTGAGGAAGAAGGAGCATTGGAATTGGCCGTCGTCCACTTTGTCCACCGCTTCGTCGAAGCTGCGGGTATACACCAGGTTCTTCTGATTGGCCATGTTGGCCTTGTCAATGGCAAAATATTTTTCCAAAATCAAGTAGTGCAGGGCCGTCACGTCCAGGTCTTTATAGGCTTGGCAATGATTGGCAATGGGGTCGGTGGCGCTTTCGTCTTTGAGCTTCAGTGCGTAGAACTTTTTGTTGCCCGGGTAGAAGCCGATGATCCGTTCCCCTTCCTTTGCCTTTGCCATTTCCTTTTCCATGCAGCGGGGGCAGGCCAGGGGGATCACTTCAAAATCGGCGGAGAGCTTTTCCAAGATCTCTTGCACGTCAAAGTGCTCCAGGTTTCTCACCATGCGGTGGGTGGGGAACACCACCAGTCCCTCGTGAGCCATGTCAATGAGGAACATCATCACGTAGTCTGCCTCGTCCCCTTTGTTGGCAAGTCCCTGCTCCCGAAGGTAGTTTCTGTAGTTAATGGCCGTCTCGTAGCGGTGATGGCCGTCGGCAATGTAGAGCTTCTTGTCAGAAAAGAGAGCGGAGAGCTTTTGGCAATCCTCTTCTTTGTCGCAGATCCACAGGCGATGGACGATGCCGTCGTCGGTGGCGGCTTCCTTGGCAGGAGCGGCGCAGGAATTGGCATCGATGAGAGCCTTCACTTTGCCGTCATCGGAAAACATGGAGTAGATCAGGCTGAGGTTAGAGCCCGTGGCCTTCATCATGTTCAAGCGGTCTTCCTTGGCTTTGCTCAGGGTCTCTTCGTGGGGAAGCACGATCCCCTTGGAGAATTCTTCCAGCTTCACCGCCGCAACGAAGCCCTTGATCTTCAGACGCTCGCCCTTCACAGTGAACTCTTCCTCGTAAATGTAAAAGCCTTCCTTGGGATCCCGGGCAAGAACGCCCTTTTCCATCCAATCGGAAAGGACTCCGTTGGCAGTTGCATAGGGATCCTCTCCCTCGGGAAGCTCCAGCCGCACGAAGTTGTGGGGATCCTTTGCCAGAAGCTCCTTCTTTTCCTCGAGGGAAATAATGTCGTAAGGAGGGCAAAGCTTCAAAGAAAGCGTGTCCCCCTCGTTGTGATATCTCGTTGCCTGAAAGGGTTTGATCTGAGCCATAATGAACATCCTTTTCTATTGATTTCTTCTCTGAATATACACCAAACTATTTTACCCCAAAAGGCGTTTTTTTTCAATAGGTTTCTTGAAAAAACTTCCTTTTTCAATGGAAGTAGCTTTCGTGGCTTGCCCCCAGAAGCGCCTTTGCCTCCTCGGGGCAGGCTTTGAAGAGCCACAGAGCGTCCTCTTTGGTCTTTTGCAAAACCCCGTCGGCGTTCTCATCGGAGAACAGCTCCGAGAGCTTTCCGCTTTGGCGGGTGCCCAAAAAATCCCCGGGGCCCCGATGCTCCAGATCGTAGCGGGCAATGGCAAAGCCGTCGGTGGTGGAGGTGAGAAGCTTCAGCCGCTTCAGACTCTCCCGGTCTCTTCTCGGGGTCATCAGCACGCAGTGGGCCTCCCGATTGCCGCGCCCCACCCGCCCTCGGAGCTGATGAAGCTGACTCAGTCCGAAACGCTCGGCGTTTTCAACGATCATCAGATTGGCACTGGGCACGTTCACGCCCACCTCGATCACCGTTGTGGACACCAAAACATCCGCTTCGCCCCGCTCAAAGCTTGCCATAGCTTTTTCTTTTTCTTCGGCGCTCATTCTTCCGTGGAGAAGCAGGAAGCGGCGATGGGGCAGGGCGGAGGAAAGCTCATCAAACACCTCTCGGGCGCTTTTTAATTCTCCCGGATCTTCTCCTTCTTCAATGAGAGGGCACACCACGTAGGCCTGATCGCCCTCTTGGATCTTGCGCTCGAGAAAGCCGTTCATCCGCTCCCGCTTGTCCTCTCCGATGAGATAGGTGCTCACGGGCTTTCGTCCCGGAGGGAGCTCGTCCAGCACCGAGATGCGCTTTTCATCAAAGAGAAACAGGGCCAGGCTTCGGGGAATGGGAGTGGCAGTCATCACCAGAGAATGCTTGAGGTCACAGCGGTGGATGAGCCGACCCCGCTGATTCACGCCGAAGCGTTGTTGCTCGTCGGTAACGGCCAGAGCCAGGCGGCTCATCTTTGCCTTTTCCTCCAACAGAGCGTGGGTGCCCACGGCAATCACGGGGAGAGATCCTTCAAAGGCGAGGTTAAACTCTCTGCGTTCCTTGGCGCTGCTGCTTCCCGAAAGAAACACCACCCGCAGGGGAAGAGAGGAAAAGAGCTTGGAAAAGAAGGCAAAGTGCTGGCGTGCCAAAATCTCCGTGGGGGCCATCACCGCACTGTTATAGCCGTTTTGGGCGCAAAGAAAGCAAGCGGCGGCGGCGATCACGGTTTTTCCGCTGCCCACGTCTCCCTGAAGCAGGCGGTTCATGGGGCGGCCGCTTTTCAGATCCCTTGCGATCTGCTCCATGGCCCTTTGTTGGCAGGCGGTGGGAGCAAAGGGAAGGAGGGGGAAAAACTCCTTCAAATCAAGCTTTAAAAAGGGCTCGGTCTGCGTGAGGGAAAGGCTCTTCTCAAAGGCGGCGGCCCGCACGCCGTAACGCAGCATCTGCTCGTAAACAAGGCGTTGTCTTGCCCGTGCCAGGGCTTGGGAGGAGGGGGGCGCGTGAAGGATCTTCACGGTCTCTCCCAAAGAAAGGAGATCGTTTTTTTCAAGAAGCTTTTGGGGGAGCGGGTCGGTAAGCTCGGAGCAAAGCTCCAACACCTGGGCCACGGCGGAGCGAATGGCGTTGTCGCTCAAGCCCTTGGTTTTTGGGTACACCGGCAAAAAGGCGCTTTGGGGAAGCGTCTTCAGCTTTTGCGGGGAAAAAAGATAATTCTTGTCTTTGAAAACGCCGATCCTTCCCAAAAGAAGCACCGTTTCTCCCTTGGAAAAGGCGCCTTGGGCGTAGGGCTGGTTCAGAAAGCAAACGCTCACTTTTCCCGTTTGGTCTTCGGCTTCAAAGGAGACCAGGCGTTTTCCTCCTCTCACGAAGGCGGATGAGGGGTGGGTGAGCACGTCCAGCCGCAACAAATGAACGGCGCCGTCCTCCCGTGCGTCTGCCACGGAAGAAAGAGCGGTGTCGATCCAATCGTGGGGGAAATAACACAAAAGCTCTGAGACCGTGGAGATGCCCAAACGGAACAGCAGAGCTTCTTTGGTTTTGCCTATGCCCTTGAGTGCGCCGATGGGCGCGCTCAAGGAGAGAGGAGTGGTTTTCATTGGTAATAGTCCTTCACAGAGTGAGAATCGGGACCCAAAAGGGAGATCAGTTGCACGCGGCTTGACACCAGCTTTTTGATGATCTCTCCCGCGGTTTTCTGGTCCGCAAAGGAGAAACCGTCGAAAAAGAAGATAGGGCGGTGCTTGAGATATTCCATGGATAACAAGAGCTTATACACCAGCATTGCCGCCCGGGCAATGTAGCTGTCGGAATTCTCTTGGGCGGTCACCTCTCCCTGGCACACCATAATGGGCAGCAAGCGGTCGGAAAGGGCAAAGTGCTCCTCGGATTTTCGGATGTTTCTGAGAAGCTTGTCCGCGTTGGCGCAGAACAGCTCCTCCAGCTTTCCCTTCAGAGAGGCGGCTTCCTTCAAGTGGGGCTTTTGCAAGGCGCAAACGGAATTGTATTCTCCCGATAATTGCTCGATCTCCTGCTCCGTAAAACGAAGCTCGGCTTTCAGCTCCTCCACGCGCTTTTGTTCTTCCTCCAGCGCTTTCAGGGCTTCTTCCGCTTTTGTTTTTTTGGAGAGAAGGGCGGCGGTCTGCCGCTGAATGAAGTCCAGCTCCCGCTCCAGAGCAATGAATTCATCGCTCACGGTGAGGGTAGGCTTGGTCACGTCGGCGCTGAGCATCCGTTGGTAGACTTCCTTGCTCTCCTCCAACTGCTCCTCCAACTCCTTGATGGCCTCGCTGTTGCAGAGGATCCGATCGCACAGATGGGTGATCTCCGCCGTGGTGTTCAAGGGTCTTCCCGTGTAGGAAAGAAGCTCCTTCATTTTATTTTTCTGCTCCTCGCTCAGACGGGTGAGAAGCTCGCATTGTCTCTTGCATTTTTCGATCTGCTCCTTGCACTCCCGCTCCGTTTTTCGGTGAGCGATCAGCCGTTGGTAGAGCTCGTCAAATTCCTTTTTTGTTTTGATGTGAAGCTTTTGCAGGATCACGCGGGTCTGGTGGGAGAACATGGTGGAGGCCACGAAGAACATCATCGCCCCAAGGAAAATGCTTGCGCCCAAAAAGCCGCAGAACAAAAGGGAGCTTTCGGTGAGGGTGGTGTAGAGCAAGAAAACCAGAAACGCCGTGAAGCACAAGAAGGCGCTGGCCCCCAAAAAAGAGAGTCTCCATCGGCGGTAGCTGTGGATCCTGGAATATTCTCTGTGAACGCCGTTGGCGTCAAAATCGGCGTGTTCAAACACCTTTTCGTGGAAATCCAAATTGTCCTGGGCGGCATTCAAGCGGTTTTGCGCGTCGCAAAGGCGGGCGGTCACACGGCTGAATTCGGCGTAGGCCTGCTTAATGTCGTAAAGCTCCATGGGCTGAGGCATGGGCGCTTCCTGCTGAGCCTCGTATTTCAGGATGCGCAGTTTTTTCTCTTTGGCGTGGATCTCGGTTTTCAGAGAGCTGGCGTTTTCCCGATTCTCCACCAACTTCACGTCGTCGGCGTAGTTTTTCATATCTGCCTTGAGAATCACGCTTCGGTTGGCGTTTTCGTCCAGCTTGCTGTGGTAAAGTTCCAAGTCACGCTGAAGCTGGGCTTTTTTCGCTTCCAGTTCTTCTTCCACGGCGATCTGCTCGGTCAGCTCCTTGTGGCGCTTGAGAGCCAGATCGGTCTTTCCCGTGCCCTCGGGGGTGGTGTATTTTCGCTTCTTTTCGTCCAAACTGCGGATGTTGCTCATCAGCTTGCCGGGGGCACCGTAGGGGCGGAGGCAAAAATCCAGCAGGGCGGGGGAAACGGGAGCGGGAACTCCCTCGTGGATCACGTTGATCAAAAGCTCACGGAAGATCGGCTCCTCCAACCCCGTGAGAACCACGCCGGGAAGATCTTCCCCGAAGGAAAACGCCTCTCCCTCGTAGCTTCTTTGGCCCTCTGTGACATGCAAAACGGACGTTTCCCCTTGAGAGGAAAGCACGATCTGTCCGTCGGGCGGGCAGGGGGAATAAAGGAATTGGGCAATGAATTCGCAAAGATCTCTTGCGTTCTCCTCGCTCTTCAGGCGGATCTCGCAAAAATCGGGCTCGGCTTGCAGCGTGAAGTCGCTCAGGGAGGCGAACTGTTTTATATAGAGCTTTACTAAGCAAAATGCAATTTCTGTCATAACAACCTCTTCTTGAATGAGGATTTTATCATACATTATTATACAACACCTTCCCGCCCTTTGTCAACCGCAAAAACCGAGCTCCCTTCTCCCGAGAAAAACAGGGAAAAAAGGGGAACAAAGCACGGGTTTTTGTTGACACCGAGAGGGGATTGTGCTATAATCATAAAATCGAATAGAATCGAGAAGTGTTTGTTTTGAATTTTATCACAGAGGTGAAGCCCATGAAATCGTTTATTCCCGAGGGATACCGCTCTTCTTTGAGTGTGTACGATACTCAGACTGCCATCGGACGCTTGCACAAGGTGTTTGAAGAGAAGCTTTCCGCCGCCTTGAATTTAAAGCGGATCTCCGCACCTCTTTTCGTGGATTCCGCTTCCGGTCTCAACGATGATCTCAGCGGCGTGGAACGTCCCGTCAGCTTTGATATTCCCGCAGCAGGGGTCACGGCGCAGATCGTTCATTCTCTTGCCAAATGGAAGCGAATGGCTTTGGCCAAATACGATTTTCACCCCGGCAACGGGCTTTGGACGGATATGAACGCCATCCGAAGAGACGAAGAGACCGATAACCTTCACTCTCTGTACGTGGATCAGTGGGACTGGGAAAAGGTGATCACGCGGGAAGAACGCACCGTGGAGTACCTGAAAAGCACCGTCAGCGCCATCGTGGGCGCCATTTGCGACACGGCGCAGGCCTTGCGGGAAATGTATCCTGCTTTGATTTGTCCCGTGAAGCGAGAGGTGACCTTCATCACCTCCCAGGAGCTGGAGGACCGTTATCCCGAGCTGAGCCCCAAGGAAAGAGAAAACCGCATTGTGAGAGAGCACAAAACGGTGTTTATCATGCAGATCGGAAAGCTTCTTCGTTCGGGCAAGCCCCACGATCTGAGAGCCCCCGATTACGACGATTGGGAGCTGAACGGGGACATTATGTTCTATAACCCCGTTTTGGACTGTGCCTTTGAGATCAGCTCCATGGGGATCCGTGTGGACGGGGCATCTTTGGAAAAGCAGTTGGAGCTGAGCGGTTGCACGCAGCGCAGGGATCTTCCCTTCCACCAAATGCTTCTCAAGGGCGAGCTTCCTCTCACCGTGGGCGGCGGCATCGGACAGTCAAGACTGTGCATGCTTCTTCTGGACAAGGCCCACGTGGGCGAGGTGCAGGTTTCCGTTTGGGACGCGCACACCGTGGAGGTGTGCCGCAAGGCAGGCGTGGCATTGCTGTAAGAAAGGTTTTTCGGTATGGATATTTCTTCTGTTTTCGGCTCCCTGGTGTTTAACGACACCGTGATGCGGGAGCGTCTTTCCAAGGATATTTATCGGCGCTTCAAGGCTTCGGTCAGAGAAGGCAAGCCCCTGGCGCTGGACGTGGCCAACGCCATTGCCCACTCCATGAAGGAATGGGCGCTGGAGCACGACGTGACTCATTTTGCCCACTGGTTCCAGCCCATGACCGGGGTCACCGCGGAAAAGCACGACAGCTTCATTTCTCCCGTGTCCGACAGTCGGGTGATCATGGAGTTTTCCGGCAAGGAGCTCATCAAGAGCGAGCCCGATGCCTCCAGCTTTCCCTCGGGGGGGTTGCGTGCCACCTTTGAGGCGCGGGGCTACACCAATTGGGATCCCACGTCCTACGCCTTCATTAAAGATAACACCCTCTGCATTCCCACCGCCTTCTGTTCCTACGGCGGCGAAGCGTTGGATAAAAAAACGCCCCTGTTGCGTTCCATGGAATGCATCAACAGGGCAACGGAGCGCTTTCTTTTGAGCCTGGGCGAAAATGCCGAGGACGTATTCACCACCATCGGCCCCGAGCAGGAATATTTTCTGGTGGATCGGGAGCTGTTTAAGAAACGCAGAGACCTGGTATATACCGGACGCACCCTGTTTGGTCTGATGCCCCCCAAGGGACAGGAGCTGGACGATCACTACTTCGGCACCATCCGTCCCCGAGTGCTTCAGTATATGAAAGCCCTGGATGAAGAGCTCTGGAAGCTGGGGATCCTGGCCAAGACGGAGCACAACGAGGCCGCTCCCTCTCAGCACGAGCTGGCACCCATCTTCACCAATTCCAACATCGCCGTGGATCATAACCAGTTGACCATGGAGATCATGAAGCGGGTGGCCGCCCGTTTCGATTTGGCTTGCTTGCTCCATGAAAAGCCCTTCCAGGGGGTCAACGGCTCGGGAAAGCACGTGAATTGGAGCATTTCCCAGGGGCAACGCAATCTCTTCAAGCCGGGGGATAAGCCTGCGGAGAATCTTTGCTTCCTTTTGGTTTTGGTTGCCACCATCAAAGCGGTGGACGAGTATCAGGATCTGATCCGTCTGTCTGCCGCCAGCGCAGGAAACGATCACCGTTTGGGTGCCTGCGAAGCGCCCCCCGCCATTATCAGCATGTTCATCGGCACCGATCTGGAAGAAATTTTGGATTGCTATGCCCGGGGAGTGCCCTATTGCCGCCGGGATGCCAAGCCCCTGCAAACGGGTGTAAACGCACTTCCCGTCATCAACCAGGACGGGACCGACCGCAACCGCACCTCTCCCTTTGCCTTTACGGGGAATAAGTTTGAATTCCGTATGCCCGGCTCTTCCTTCTCCGTGGCAGATCCCGCCGTGGTGCTCAACACCGTGGTGGCGGATGTTCTGATCCGTTTTGCTCAGCGCTTAGAGAAGGCAGAAAATAAAAAAGAGGAAGCCGTCAAGATCATTTCCCGAGAATATGCCAACCACAGACGCATCATTTTCAACGGCAATAACTACAGCGAAAGCTGGGTGGAGGAAGCCAAAAAAAGAGGTCTTTTAGAGCTGAAGACCACCGTGGATGCCCTGAGCACCCTTTTGGACGAGAAGAACGTTTCTCTCTAC
This sequence comes from Eubacteriales bacterium, assembly GCA_045576375.1. Classification (GTDB taxonomy): domain Bacteria; phylum Bacillota; class Clostridia; order Oscillospirales; family SIG627; genus SIG685. The sequence goes on along the minus strand of JAZNGI010000025.1, from coordinate 30,221 downwards.
GTGCGCCACGGGATCTTCACCCGAAGCGAGCTGGAAAGCCGCTACGAGATGCAACTGGAGAGCTATTCCAAGCTCATCAACATTGAAGCGCTGACCATGGTGAGCATGGCAAGAAAAGACATTTTGCCCGCCGTGGAAAAATATATCGGCAAGCTGGCCGAAATCGCCAAAGATAAGCTGGCCATCGGCATCGACAGAGCTCTCTGCCCCGAGATCACCTCAGTGGAAACTCTTTCAAAGCTTTTGGTGGATGCCATCGCCGCCGCCGATGCCGTGGAAAAAGCAGATCAAAAAGCCCGCTCCCTCACCGATCAGCTTTCCAAGGCTCTTTGCTTCAAGGATGAGGTGATCCCCGCCATGGCAAAGCTTCGCGCCTATGCCGATGAGTTGGAGCGCAATACCGACCGTGCCTTCTGGCCCATTCCCACCTACGGAGAGCTTCTGTTCAGTTTCTGAAGAAAAAGGAAAACTCCGGTCTTGCCCCTGTTGAAACAATCAAACAACCGTCTTGCGATCCTCCCTTTGAGGAAGTGTGCCGCAAGACGGTTGTTTTCATAATTCTCTCAGAGCCTGTTTGGTGGGCTTGAGAGAAGTGATCACCAGAAGGGAAAGAACGTTGGGCAGGGCCATCACGGCGTTAAAGAGATCGGAAAGGGAGAGAATGTGCTCCGTGGAGAGAAACACGCTCAAGGGAATGCAGGCCGTGAAAACGGCGCGAAACAGCAGGCGGGGGAGCTTTTTACTCGTCAGTGTTTTCAGTGCGCAATCGGCATACATGCTCCAGGCGCACATACTGGCAAAGGCAAACAGGGTCATGGAGAGGGCAAAGAAAACCGCACCGAGAGTGCCAAAGCGCCCCGTGAAGCAGGAAAGCACCGCGGATAACACGTCTTGGGAGCCGTCGGAGCAGGTGAGGATCACAAGAGCCGTAAGCAGGCAGATCACCACGGTGTCAATGAACACTTCTACGATGCCCCAGGCCCCCTGCTTTTCCGGGTCGCCTTCTCCCGATTGGGTGTGAGCCATGGGGGCGCTTCCCATGCCCGCCTCGTTGGAGAACATTCCTTTGGAAAAACCGCAGGAGATGGCCTTGGATAAGGCAAAGCCCCCCGCTCCTCCCGCTAAGGCGTCAAAGGAAAAGGCTTCGGTCACCATGCGCATCAGCGCCCAGGGGAGGCGGTGGATCTGCCCCAGAAGCATCACAGCGCAGAGGATCACGTAGAACACGCTCATCAGAGGCACCAAAACGGAGGCACAGTCGGTGATGCGCTTGGCCCCGCCGAAGATTACCCAGCCCACCAAAAGGGCCAGAAGCACCCCCGTGAGCAGGGGCGGCAGGCGGAAAATGCTTTCCAGAGAGGAGCAAACCAGGTCCGATTGCGCCAGGTTGCCCACGAACAGGGAGGCGGGCAGCACGCTGAGAGAAAACAGGGCGGCAAGAAGGGGAGAATGGAGCAGGGTGCGGATGTAATGCATCGGGCCTCCGAAGCCCAGGGAGTTGTCCCGATATCGGGCAGACAGCCAGGTCTCGCAAAATTTAATGATCATGGCGAAAAACGCGGAAACGATCATCCACAGTACCGCTCCCGCGCCGCCGACAGCGATTGCCGCCGCAACACCCACGGTGTTTCCCACGCCGATGGTGCCCCCGAGAGCGGTACACATGGTCTGAAAGGGAGAGGGAGCGGAGGAATCCTTTCGGTCTTGCGAGAAAAGACAGGAAAGAATGAATTTTGCCTTTCGTATGGGATAAAAGCGCGTCAAGATCAGCAGTTTGATCCCCAAAAGGCTGAGCAGAGCGATCATCAGCTTGCCCCAAAGCAGGGAATTGATTTGTTCCAGCATGGCTTCCTCCCCAAAAAAGAAAAAAACTCTATACAAACTTGCCGTTTTGTGCTATACTGTTGTTACCAATATATACAAAACGGAAAAAATTATGAAAACAGCGGAGAACAAACAATGGCCAGATCGGTAATGTTTCGCACTTCCCTCACGGGATATCACAAAAAAGACGTGAATGAATACCTGGCGTCCCGCGCCAGAGAAACCGAAGAGCTGATCGCCCGCAAAAACGAGCAGATCAGCGCCCTCTCTTCTCAGCTTGCCGCCGCCAAACAAGAGGTGAAGAGCATCGAAAAAAACCTTTGCGGGCGTGTGCAGGAGCAGGCACAGGAGCTTTCCCTCCGTCTGGAAAGCGTGAAAATTGCGGCGGAGGAGCTGCTGCAGGCTCTCGCTCAGGCAGACGAGGAATTGAAAAAGAGCGGGGAATACGCCGCTAAGGCCGCCAAGTACGATGCTTTGGCCAGCACCCTCAGTCAGCTTCTCAGCGTGGATCCCAAGGAAGAAAGCTTTCCCCAAAGCGAGGTTGCCGACCGTTCTGCTCTTTGCGCTCGGCTTTGCGGGGAGCTGGATGGCATCGGCGCAGGGCTGGAAAAACTCTCACAGCAGACCAAGGGAGAATGAAACGGGTCTTTATCACGGGAGGTTCCCGGGGTCTGGGAGCGGCTTGTGTCCGTCAGTTCAGTGAAAACGGCTGGGAAACCGTGTTCACCTATCACAAAAGCGAGGAGAAGGCCAAGGCGCTGTGCCAAGCCCTTCCCTCAGTTTCCTGCGTACCCTGCGACCTTTGTGACCCTCGGGGCGTGTATGAGCTTGCCCGAACCTTAGGCACCTTTGACGCCGTGGTGAATAACGGCGGCGAGTCGCTGTTCGGTCTGTTTCAGGATGCGGATTTTGCCCAAGCCCAACGTTTTTTCAACGTGGATTTTCTTTCCCCCTTCCATTTGCTTCGGGCGCTGTGCCCGAAAATGCTGGAGCGGGGCGGCGCGGTGGTGAACGTGGCTTCCCTTTGGGGGCAATGCGGCGCATCCTGCGAGGCCTTGTATTCTGCGGCCAAAGGAGCGCTCTTGTCCCTCACCAAGGCTTTGGCCTGGGAGCTGGCCCCTTCGGGGATTCGGGTCAACGCCGTGAGCCCGGGGGTGATCGACACGGATATGAATGCCCGTTTTTCTCCCCAAGAACGGCAACTGCTCCAAGAAGCAATTCCCCTGGGGCGCTTTGCCTCAGCAGAGGAGATCGCTTCCCTGGTGCGCTTTCTCTGTGAGGAGGATTCCTCCTATCTCACCGGCCAGGTCCTTTGCCCCAACGGGGGACAGATCATGGATCTATAAACACGAAACGAAAAAAGAGCCGCTGTGCGGCTCTTTTTTGCATTAGGCGGTCAAATTTAAAGGTCTTCTTTAGCGCTCCGATATCTTCCGGGGCACTGTAGTGGGTAAAGGGAGTCGGCATTTACCAAAGAGCGAGAAAAGCATCCGTTTCCTCTTTGCCGTTGAGAGTCGCCGCGTTCTTCCAAGGATAGGGAGTCCTGCTTCCAAACCAATCGGTTGCTTCCTTGGCTCTTTGGGGATCCAAAAGCTTGGTCAAAAAGGCTTCTCCCGTAGGGTCGTAGTATGCACGAAGTCCCTTGGCAAGGGAGCGATCGTTTGTGTAGCTTACTTTCACGAGAACTTCATTTTCTAACCAACAGATTTGTGATAGCTTTTTTTCATAGTAGTGATACTCGATCCCGTCCGCGGAAAGGTAAACACTCTCTGTTGGTTCGGCGGTACAAGTCAAGCGGTCTGCGCAAACCTCTTCGCTGCTTAAGCTTTTCTTGGGATCAATCAGTGTTTGGTTTGCATAAAACGAAAAGGTCCAAAAGTCGTTTGCATATTTCACGACATAAGTATAGAACTCCAATTGATCCGTGGAGGAAAAGGGAAGGGAGTGCTTCGGGTCGACGTTTGCCCAAAACTCATAAAACTCGCACCCTTCCAACAGCATAAGATCCTCAAAAGAGAAGAAGTTCTCCTTATATTCCATGGTCTGTTTGAACTCTTGAAGGTATTCTTCATACGTTTCGCAGTGAAAATTCCAACCAAAAGTACAGCCGTCAATTATCTCTTCACTTTCGAGAGGGGAAGAGGTTTGGGAAGGAAAACCGGGGCTTTCCTCGGGGAGCTTTTCGGTTTCATGGACCGCACAAGAGAAAAGACTGAAAACAAGGCACAACAAAAGAAAAAGAGAAATGTGCTTCATTCTTTTCATCCTTTCTTTTTTTTATTGTTTTTTTTCGATAAAAAAGCGCATAAGCCACAGCTTTTCTGCCGCTTATGCGCACGGTAAACTGAACTTTTGCGGGATCCTCCTGTGAAAACGGAGGGGGACGGCGCACAAGACGGCACGGTGAGCGTTTGTCATCAAAATGTTCATTGGCGTTTCCTCCTTTTCTTGGTAACTTCATTCTATCATAGGGGAATGTTTTTGTCAATTCCGCACAATACCCAAAAAACAATGATAAATATTGTAATACATAACATAAAAACGGTAATTCTCCAAGAACTAAAAAACATTTTTTTGCAAAAGAACACCGTTACCCTTTAGCGAGATACTCCAAGCGGAGTATCTCGCAACTCTATTCGCCTAGAGCGAGTTATATTGCTTCGCAGTGATATTCGCCTTACGCCGAGTGATATTTGCTACGCAAGTTAAAAGGGAATAGAACATCACGAAACCGACGGGTTTCATACCACTTTCGCAAAGCGAAAATATCACGCTGACTTTAGTCAGCATATCACTATATAGACAAAAAAGAGAAGACTCGTGAGAATCTTCTCTTTTTTTGTTGTTCGTGGGTTTGGGCTGCCGCCCAACTGAAAACAGGGGGGAACCAAACGATGGGGCGGGGCAATGGTAATTTTCTTATTTTAGCAGATGGGCGCCGCAAATGTTCACCAGCGCCACCTGTGTGCCCAAGTCATCGGTGACGGCCACCTGATAAAAGCAGTTGCGCTTGCCGTCCTTCACCGGGCGGCTTTCGCCGGTCAGCACCGTTCCTTTGGGAGAGGCAAGGTAACTGATCTGGCTTGTCACGGTGACGGTGGGGGGCTGACGGAAGTTGGTGGCCACGGCGAACACGAAATCTGCCAAAGTGAACATCACGCCGCCCATCACGTGGCCCACGGCGTTTTTGTGATCGTCGGTGAGAACCAGGGAACAGCGGGCGTAACCCTTGCTCACTTCGTCGATCACGATGCCCGTGGATTTGGTGGCGTAGCGGTCCTGAGAAAAAAACTCTCTTGCTTCTTGAAGATCGGACATATTCTTTCTCCTTTTATGGTGAAAAATCGCCGGGCGAACTGCCCGGCGACGTTTGCTTTTTCTTATTTCTTGAACATCAGCACGAAGGCGCCGGAGGCAAGCAGGGAGCTGAACGCCGCACCCAGAAGGGTGAAGCACAGGGGAAGAGCAATGCTCCAAAGGTTGCCTGCGATTCCCAGGATCAGGCTTGACACCACGCCCAGGATCGTTACCAGAAGAACGGGGCGCAGGGCGGGAGCAATGTTCACGTCGGACGCCTTGCGGATCTTCTTGCCGTAAGTCAGCGCGTTCTCGATGACGAACACGGCGATTCCCACGGAAAGAACCGTGAACGCCTTGTAATCAAACACACAGAACAGAGTGTAGGGAAGCAGCCACAGGGCCGCAGTCACGATCATGCCGAACAGAGTTCCCACAGCGGAGAGGATGCCGAAGCGCAGAGCGAAGTACACCAAAGCGATGCCTCCCGCGATCAGCAGACTGTAAGCAATGGAGATGAGCGCGTCCTTGCTCACGTAGCGGTCCGTATTGGCGGCTTTGATGAGATCCTTGTTGATAGAAAGGGTGTTGCTCACCGCTTCCCGAAACTGCTCGGGATCTCCCAGCGTTCCGGTGCGGATCAGCACGGCATCCGTGCCGTACTTCTGAACGGAGATCACTTTTGCGGAGGTGTTGGCTTTCACGGCATTCACTGCCTTGTCAATGTCCTCTTGGGAGGGCTCTGCTCCAAAGGTGACGGAGATGGCAGCACCGCCGCCGAATTCGGTGTTAAAGTTGATTCCCTTCACAACACAAAGAAGAGCGCTGACGGCGATCAGCACCAAAGCGATCACCAGGGTCAGAAGCTTGTTGGGGGCGATGGACACGGTTTCCACGTTGTTCTTTTTCATTTTTGTTGCACCGCCTTTCTCAGTTGGGGAAAACGCTGGATTTGTTGCGCTGGGCATCGGCCAGGGCGCTGATCACCAACAGGGCAACCAACAGTCCTATTGCGCAGGCCAGCACGGAGATGAAAACAAGGTTGGCAAAGGTTTGGGTGAACACGTTGCCGTAGATCATCATTGCCAGGCTGATGGCAAAGGGCAGAGCCAAAACGTCGATCAAGAACCAAGCTTTCTTCCTGAGTGCGTTTTTCAAGCAGGTGTATGCGTTGGAGGAGGGCTCGTCTTTTGCCGCAAGAAGCACGCAGATCAGGGCAAACAGCGTGAGGATGGCCGCAAAGAACATACAGCAGACGCCTGCCAGGCTTACGCCCAGATCAAAGGCGGAGTTGAGCGCCAAAGCAACGCCCAGGGCGCACACGGTGCCGAAGGCCACGGCCAGGCCGGAAAGCTTCAGGAAGACCACGGCTGCCACGGCGATCACGATCACAGCGATCAGAGCCGCCACAAAGAGCATGTGAAACGAACCTTCCCTCAGCACGGGCTCCACCGCGTAAGTGGCGGGAGCAACTGCCTGGGGCAGGGGGCCTGCGTTGATCATGGATGCGTACCAAAAGGCGTCGTCGTATGCAAAAGGCCCGATGGTGAAATCGTTCTCGGTCACTGCCTCTTCCACCTTCAGAGAGGAAAGGCTGGTGGAATCCACGTAGAGCTGAATGGTCTTATCGGTGGATTTGGAGATCTCCGTTGTTTTTTCGGTGTAAAGCTTCATTGCCTCGTCGCCCAGGTGGAAGCCCAGGTAATATTCAATGGTTCCCGAAGCGGTAGCCTGGGAATAAACGGAGCAGGCTTCAATGTCCTTGGAGGAAATGATTTCCTTGGAGTCGGCATCCTTGAAGATGAAGTTGCCCGTTGCGGAAAGCTTGTTCTTCACCAAAGAAACGTCTGCGTTAAAGGGGAGGGTGAAGATCACGTCGCGGTTGGAGAGCAAGGCCACGTCGGACTCGTAATAGCCCATGGAGGAGAGACGGTTGCGGAGGATCTCCGCGGTCCTGTTGGCGTTATTCTTCAGAACCTCTTCTCCCTGATCGGTGTTCACCGACAGAAACAAACGCACCAACTGACCCTCTGCCAGCTCGTTGGAGATGTTAATGTCGTCGTCGCTGAGCAGACCCGAATATCCCAGTTGAGGGATTCCCAACAGAGGGATCATCACCGCAACAACGGCAAGCAGAAACGCCAGAGCAAATTTCATGATGCTTTTTGCCATAATTATTTTTCAATCCTTCCTTGAATGTACTGAATCAGAACAGATATGTATTATTATACCTTCCTTGGTATTGAGAGTCAATAAACAAATTATTAACTTTGCTTTTTTTGCTCCAGAAGCTTGTTTAAAGCGGCAAGCTTGGCGCAGATGCACAGGATGCAGATGGCTTGGGAAAGCTCCTCTTCGCTGACGGCGCTGGGAGAGATGCGGATGTTACTGTCCTTGGGGTCCTTGCCGTAGGGGAAGGTGGCACCCACGTTGGTGAGCGTCACACCCGCCTCTGCCGCCAGGCGATACACCCGGGTGGCGGTGCCTTCCATCACGTTCAGACTCACAAAATAGCCGCCGCGGGGCTTGTTCCAGGAAGCAATGCCCGTGGGAGCAAGAAGCTCTTCCAGGGTGTTGCACACGATCTCGAATTTGGGTCGGAGAAGCCGTGCGTGCTGCTTCATGTGGGCGTACACCGCCTCGGTGGTCTTGAAATAACGGGCGTGGCGGAGCTGGTTGATCTTGTCGTAGCCGATGATGCGCACGGAAGAACGCTTCACGAAATTCTTCACGGAGCCCTCGCTTCCCGCGAAGAAGGCAATGCCCGCCCCTGCGTGGGTGATCTTGGAGGTGGAGAAAAACATCAGCACCCGATCGGGATTGCCTGCCTTCTTGCATTCCTCTAAAATATTCAGAAGAGGAACGGACTCCTCGTAAAGATCGTGAATGCAGTAAGCGTTGTCCCAAAAGATCTTGAAGTCCGGAGCGGCGCACTTCATATTTGCCAGGCGCTTCACCGTTTCGTCGGAGTAAACGTAGCCGTCGGGGTTGGAGTATTTGGGAACGCACCAAATGCCTTTGATGCGTTCGTCCTGCGCGGCCAGCCGTTCCACCGCGTCCATATCGGGCCCCGTGGGGAGCATATCCACCGGGATCAGCTCCATTCCCATGGCCTCGGTGATGCCGAAGTGGCGGTCGTAGCCGGGAGAGGGACAGAGAAATTTCACCTTGTCGTATTTGCCCCAGGGCTTTTCACTTTCGGGAAAGCCGAAGAGCATTCCGTCGCTGATGCAGTCGTACATCAGGTTCAGGGTGGAGTTGCCGCAGGCCACGATCTCGTCCTCGCTGACGCCCAAAATGGGGGCGAAGATCCTTCTCACTTCCAGGAGCCCCTGGGGGAATCCGTAGTTTCGGCAGTCGATCCCTTCTTCGGAAACGCAGTCGCCGTTGCCGTTCAGCACCGTCAGAAGGGCTTCGGAAAGATCGCTCTGCAGCTTGGAGGGCTTCCCTCGGGACATATCCAAAGAAAGCTTTAAATTTTTTTGTTCATTGTATTGTGCTTCCACCGCTTCTTTTTCCGCCAGAAGCTGTGAAAGGGAAAGGGAATCATAACTCATGGAAAAGAAAACACTCCTTGGGGATTAAAATTCTGCGTTGGAAACGGTTCTGGGGAAGGCTTCCACGTCGCGGATGTTGTTGATGCCGGTGAGATACATCACCATTCTTTCAAAGCCCAGACCGAAGCCTGCGTGTTTCACGCCGCCGTACTTTCTCAGATCCAGGTACCACCAGTAGTCCTTGGGATCCATTCCCAGTTGGGTGATGCGCTCTTCCAAAAGATCCAGGCGCTCTTCTCTCTGGCTTCCGCCGATGAGCTCGCCCACCCCGGGCACCAGCATATCCGCTGGGGCAACGGTCTTGGCGTCATCGTTGAGGCGCATATAGAAGGCCTTGATGTCTTTGGGATAATCGGTGAGGAAAATGGGCTTTTTAAACACCTTTTCGGTGAGATATCTTTCGTGCTCGGTCTGCAGATCCATTCCCCAGCTCACGGGATATTCAAAATCCGCATCGGCCTTTTGCAGGATCTCAATGGCCTGGGTGTAGGTCACTCGGCCGAAATCGCTTTTCACCAGAGCGTTCAGACGCTCCAGCAAAGAGGTGTCGATGAAGCGGTTAAAGAACTCCATGTCCTGAGGACAGGTCTCCAACACGTAGGAAACGATGTATTTTACCATTTCCTCGGCAATGTTGCAATCGTCCTCCAGGTCGGCAAAGGCCATTTCGGGCTCGATCATCCAAAATTCCGCCGCGTGTCTTTGGGTGTTGGAATTTTCCGCGCGGAAGGTGGGGCCGAAGGTGTAAATGTTGGCGTAGGCCATGGCAAAGCACTCGCCGTTGAGCTGTCCGGAAACGGTGAGGTTGGTGCTCTTGCCGAAGAAGTCCTTGGAAAAGTCCACCTTGCCGTCCTCGGTGCGGGGAAGATCGTCAAGATCCAAAGTGGTCACGCGAAACATTTCTCCCGCGCCCTCGCAGTCGCTTCCCGTGATCAGAGGGGTGTTCACGTAAACGAAGCCCTTCTCCTGGAAGAAACGGTGGATGGCAAAGGCCGCAGCAGAGCGCACGCGGAACACCGCGCTGAAGGTGTTGGCCCGGGGACGCAGATGAGCGATGGTGCGCAGAAACTCGGGGCTGTGGCGCTTTTTCTGCAAGGGATAGTCGGGGGTGGAGGTGCCCTCCACGAAGATCTTCTCCGCTTTCAGCTCAAAGGGCTGCTTGGCCTCGGGGGTGAGAACGAAGGTTCCTTCCACCCGCAAAGATGCGCCGATGTTCTGATGGGCGATCTCCTTATAATTGTCGATAATATCGCTTTCAAAAACCACCTGAAGGTTTTTGTGGCAGCTTCCGTCGTTCAGTTCAATAAAGCCGAACTGGTTGCTGGCGCGCAGAGTGCGGATCCAACCGGCAACGGTGATCTTGGTGTCGGCGTAGGTCGTTTGGTTTAAAAACAGTTGGGAAACCTGGATTCTCTTTGGGTACATGGCTTTTATCCTTTCCGAGATGTTGAAAATGATTCTCTTCGGCGGGAATATTTCAGATTCTGACCGTAACTTATCATATTATATATCTTTTTCCCGATTTATTCAATAGTAAAATGAAATTTTGGTAAAACTTTTTTGCATTTTTGTCGTTTTTTTCGGGGGGATCCCCGGTCTCTTGCGCCTCGGTTGACAAACGGACGCTTCTGTGATACAATTCCAAAGAAAAAAGTTTTTTCGGAGGACGGTCGGATGAAGCGTGAAGACTATATTTCCTGGGAAGAATATTTTATGGGAGTCGCCTTGCTTGCCGCCCAAAGGAGCAAGGACCCCAACACGCAGGTGGGTGCCTGCATCGTCAGTGAGGATAACATCATTCTCTCCACGGGCTATAACGGCTTTCCCTGCGGCTGTGGGGACGATTGCTTTCCCTGGGAGCGCACGGGAGAGGAGACCAAGTATCCCTACGTGGTCCACGCGGAGCTGAATGCCATTCTCAACGCCAACGGAAAATCCCTGCGGGGGGCTCGCGTCTACGTGGCTCTGTTTCCCTGCAACGAATGCGCCAAGGCGATCATTCAGTCGGGGATCCGCGAGGTGATTTATCTTTCGGATAAATACGCCTCCACCCCTTCCACTCTTGCTTCCAAGCGGATGCTGGACGCCGCGGGCGTGCGTTACCGCCCCTTGCAAACCAAGCGCCGAGAGATCACTCTGCGCCTGGATCTGGATTGATTTCTCGGGAGTACCAATGAACCAACAAAAAGAAAAGACCGAACGGATGCTCACTTCCCCCGTGGGCCCGCTGGTGGCGGGGCTTGCCGTTCCCGCCATCCTTAGCATGCTGGTCACCAGTCTTTACAACATGGCCGACACGTATTTTGTGGGACAGATCTCCACCGGCGCCACGGGCGCGGTGGGCGTGTCCTTCGGCCTGATGAGCATCATTCAGGCCTGCGGCTTCTTCTTCGGACACGGAAGCGGCAATTTCATTTCCAAACGCTTGGGGCAGGGCGACGTTGCCTCGGCCAAAAAAATGGCCTCCGTGGGCTTCGTGTTTTCGCTGGGCGCGGGGGTGCTGATCGCCCTTTTCGGTCTGCTCTTTCGTGAGCCTCTTGCCTATCTTTTGGGCTCCACCCAAACCATTTTGCCCTATGCTCTCAGTTATATGCAAGTCATTCTCCTGGGTGCTCCCTTTATGTGCGCTTCCTTTAATCTCAATAACCAACTGCGCTTTCAGGGGAACACTCTTTACGGAATGGTGGGCATCGTGTGCGGTGCCGTGCTCAACATTGCCCTGGACCCTCTGTTGATCAACGTGTTGCAAATGGGCATCGCGGGAGCGGCGTGGGCAACGGTCATCAGCCAAACGGTGAGCTTCTTCGTGCTTCTGGCGGGCTGTATGAGAAAAAAGAGTCTGGGGCTGGATCTGAGGCAGTTTTCTCTGAATGGCGCCTATCTTTCGGAAATGGTGCGGGGAGGGCTCCCTTCTTTGTTGCGCCAAGGGTTTATGGCCCTCAGCGTGATCTGTTTGAATATGGCTTGCCGTGCGGCGGGAGATCCTGCCGCCGTGGACGCCGCCATTGCGGCCATGGGCGTGGTCAGCAAGATCATGGGCTTTTCCTTTTCCATCGTCATCGGTATCGGCCAGGGCTTCCAGCCCGTGTGCGGATTTAATTACGGTGCCGCCCGCTACGATCGGGTGAAAAAAGCGTTTTGGCTCTGCGTTGCCGCCTCCACGGCGGTGCTGGTGCTGCTGTGTGCCGCGGGGGTGTTGTTGGCTTCTCCCTTGGTCAGCTTTTTTCGGGACGATCCCGCGGTGATCGAGGTAGGAGCCCGTGCTCTTCGCTATCAGTGCGCCGGCTTTTTGCTGGCGGGCTTCACCACCATGAGCAACATGATGCTTCAAAACATCGGAAGAGTGGTCAGAGCAAGCGTTCTTGCCGTGGCACGGCAGGGGATCTGTTTCATTCCCCTGGTGCTGGGTCTGCCCGCTGTTTTCGGGCTCACGGGCGTGCTTCTTGCCCAACCTCTGGCGGATGCTCTCAGCTTTGTTTCCGCTCTGATCCTTCACCTGCCCGTTCTTTCCCGTCTGGGAAAGGAACAAAAGAGTCCGTGACGGATCCATCCATAGATTTTCCGGGAGGAAAGCTTTGAAAAAGGCTTTCCTCCGTTTTCTTTTTTTAAGAGAGCGGTTTGGCCGTCCAAATGCAATTTATTTGTTCGGAAATGTTAAAAATAACATTTTCTTCTTGGTTTTTTTGAGAGTTGACAACAAATTATGACAGAAGCGGTAAAAAATAATTCAAATCCGGGGGAATGTTGTCGGAAATGCTATTGACAAAAAACCGTTGAAATGATAAAATTTTATATTGGATAAGTAAAGAAGTGTGCTGAGCCCCGCAAGGCGCTTGCCGCGGCTTTCTTGCCCTGTCGCCCTCGGTTTTTCCATCGGCGCCGATGAAGCGTCGCTTTGAAGGGAGAAAAGCATGACGGGGAAGATCCACCCATAAAATAATTAAGGAAAAAATTTAGGAGGTTTCCAATGAACTATCGTACAGAAAGAGACTCTATGGGCGAGATGCTCGTCCCCGCAGACAGATATTGGGCGGCACAGACCCAAAGAAGTCTGCAGAACTTCAAGATCGGCGGAGAGCTGATGCCCCGCGAGATCACCCACGCCTTCGGCATTCTCAAGAAGGCTGCCGCCATCGCTAACTACGGCTTGAAGCCCGAGAAGATGACCGAGGAAAAGCTGGAGTTCATCAAGAAGGCCTGCGACGAGGTGATCGAAGGCAAGCTCTACGATCATTTCCCCTTGGTAGTTTGGCAGACCGGAAGCGGAACCCAGTCCAACATGAACGCCAACGAAGTCATTGCAAACCGCGCCAATGAGATGGCAGGCAAAAAGCTTTGCCACCCCAACGACGATATCAATATGTCCCAGTCCTCCAACGACACTTTCCCCACGGCCATGCACATCGCCGCCGTGCTGTGCATCGAGGACAAGCTCTTCCCCGCAATGGATCAGCTCATCGCCACCTTCAAAAGACTGGAGGAGGAAAACGAGGGCATCGTGAAGAGCGGCAGAACCCATCTGCAGGATGCTACTCCCATTAAATTCTCCCAGGAGATCTCCGGCTGGAGAAACATGCTGGAAAAGACCAAGGGAATGCTGGAGCTCTCTCTGAAGGGGCTTCACGAGCTGGCACTGGGCGGCACCGCCGTGGGCACCGGCCTCAACGCTCCCAAGACCTTCGGAGCCGACGTTGCCAAGGTGGTCAGCGAGCTCACCGGCAAGCCCTTCGTGACCGCTGAGAACAAGTTCCACGCGCTCACCTCCAAGGACGAGCTGGTGTTTGCTCACGGTGCTCTGAAGGCTCTGGCGGCCAATCTGATGAAGATCGCCAACGACGTGCGTTGGCTGGCCAGCGGTCCCCGCGACGGTCTGGGCGAGATCTTCATTCCCGAAAACGAGCCCGGCAGCTCCATTATGCCCGGTAAGGTGAACCCCACCCAGTGCGAGTCCATGACCATGGTGGCCGTTCAGGTGATGGCCAACGACGTTGCCGTGGGTATGGCCGCTTCTCAGGGTAACTTCGAGCTGAACGTGTTTATGCCCGTTTGCATCTATAACTTCCTGCAGTCCGTTCGTCTGTTGGCAGACGGCATCGTCTCCTTCAACGATAACTGCGTGGCGGGAATCAAGGCAAACAAGGAAAAGATGGCTCATAACCTTCACAACTCTTTGATGCTCGTTACCGCTCTCAACCCCTACATCGGCTACGACAACGCCGCCAAGACCGCCAAGAAGGCCTACAAGGAGAACATTTCTCTCAAGGAAGCCTGCGTGGCTTTGGGCTTCTTGACCGCCGAGAAGTTCGACGAGGTGTTCCACCCCGAGCAGATGGTCTGAAGCTGCGGATAAAAAATAATTGACAGGAGGAAACGCCGAGAGATCGGCGGCAAGATATGGTATTCAGCTATTATCCGGGATGTACCCTGAAAACGAAAGCAAAACAGTTGGATGAGTATGCCAGACGCAGTGCAGAGGCCTTGGGCTTCCAATTGGAAGAGATCAAGGATTGGCAGTGCTGCGGCGGCGTGTATCCTCTGGCGAGGGATGAAATTGCCACCAAGCTTTCTTCCGTCCGTGCTCTGGCCGATGCCAGAGATAACGGCAGAGAGCTGGTCACCCTTTGCTCCGCCTGCCACCACGTGCTCAAACGCGTGAATGACGATATGGCAAACGATCCTGAAATTTGCGAAAAAGCAAACAACTACCTTCAGCTTGACACGCCCTACACCGGCCAAACCAAGGTGCTCCACTTTTTGGAGATCCTTCGTGACCGCATCGGCTTTGAGGAGCTGAAAAAGAAGGTAGTGAATCCTCTGACGGGCAAGAAGATCGGTGCATACTACGGCTGTATGCTTCTCAGACCCGGCAGTGTCATGGAATTTGACGATCCCGGCGATCCTTGCGTGATGGAGGATTTCATCCGCGCCATCGGCGCCGAGAGCGTGGAGTATCCCTACCGCAACGAATGCTGCGGCGGCTATGTTGCCCTGGAGGCAAAGAAGCTGGCACAGGACAAGAGCAGCACCATCGTCCGTTCCGCGGATGCCAACGGTGCGCAAATGCTCATCACCGCCTGCCCCCTGTGTATGTATAATCTGACCAAGAACGCAGAGGGCACTCAGCTTCCCGTTTATTATTTCACAGAGCTTCTTGCCGAAGCCCTGGGTGTTAAGTGAGGGGGAGAAGAATGAACGAAAAAAACCTTCATACCGCACAGGAGATCCAGCGCATCAGCGGCGTGGATGCCAAGAAATGTATGCGTTGCGGCAAGTGCTCCGCAACCTGTCCCGCCTACGGAGAGATGGAATATCTGCCCCATGAGTTTGTCTACCTTGCCGAAAAAGGTCAGATCGAGGGCATCATGAATTCCGACGCCTTCTACCGCTGTATGTCCTGCTTTGCCTGCGTGGAGCGTTGCCCCCGCCAGGTGGAGCCCACCAACATCATTGAAGCCATCCGTGTTTTGAAGATCCGCCGTCAGGGCGAGAACCATCTTGTGCCCGAGCAGATCCCCGCGCTGTTGGACGACCAAATGCCTCAGCAGGCTTTGGTCAGCGCGTTCCGGAAATATTCCAAATAAGGAGGAGAAAACCAAATGCAAAGAATTGGCGTTTTTGTCTGCTGGTGCGGCAGTAATATTGCCGGAACCGTAGACGTACACGCGGTGGCGGAAGCGTTGAAAAACGAGCCCGGTGTCGTTTTCTCCACCGATTATCAGTACATGTGCTCCGAGGCGGGCCAGAAGGTCATTAAGGATGCCATTGCCGAGCATCGCTTGACGGGTATCGTGGTCTGCTCCTGCTCTCCCAGAATGCACGAGGCCACCTTCCGTAAGACCGCTCAGGCCGCAGGTCTGAACCCCTATATGGTGGAGATCGCCAACATCCGTGAGCAATGCTCCTGGATCCACAAGGATATGCCCGAGGGCACCGAAAAGGCGATTATTCTCGGAAAGGCCGCCGTTGCGAAAGTGAATCTCAACGTTCCTCTGCAAGCAGGGGAGTCCCCCGTAACCAAGCGCGCCCTGGTGATCGGCGGCGGTATCGCCGGCATCCAGACCGCTCTTGACATTGCCGACGCGGGCTTCGAAGTGGACATCGTGGAAAAACAGCCCACCATCGGCGGAAAAATGGCTCAGCTGGATAAAACCTTCCCCACGCTGGACTGTGCCGCCTGCATTCTCACCCCCAAAATGGTGGATGCGGCTCAGCACGAAAAGATTAAGATCTACTCCTACAGTGAGGTAGACGAGGTGAAGGGCTTCGTGGGTAATTTCTCCGTGAAGATCCGCAAGAAAGCCCGCTTTGTCAACACCGACTTGTGTACCGGTTGCGGCGACTGCACCAACAAATGTCCTCAGAAAAAGGTTCCCAACGAATTCAATATGGGAATGGACACCCGCCGCGCCATCTACATCCCCTTTGCTCAGGCTGTTCCCAAGGTAGCCACCATTGATCCCGATCATTGCACCATGCTGAAAACGGGAAAATGCGGCGTCTGCGCCAAGGTGTGCCAGGCAAAGGCCATTGATTACACGCAGAAGGACGAGATCGTGGAAGAGAAGTACGGCGCCATCGTCGTGGCCACCGGCTTCAATCCCATCAAGCCCGATAAGTTCGGCGAGTATTCCTACAATAAGTCCAAGGACGTGGTCACCTCCCTGGAGTACGAGCGTCTGATGAACGCCGCCGGCCCCACCGCGGGAACCCTGTTGCGTCCTTCCGACGGAAAGCATCCCCATACCATCGTGTTCGTGCAGTGCGTGGGAAGCCGTGACACCCGTAGCTGCGGCAAGGAGTATTGCTCCAAGATCTGCTGTATGTATACCGCCAAGCACGCAATGCTTACCAGAGAAAAGTATCCCGACACCGAGGTGTACGTATTCTACATCGACGTGAGAACTCCCGGCAAGGGCTTTGACGAGTTCTACCGCCGTGCCGTGGAGAAATACGGCGTTCATTACATCAAGGGCATGGTAGGCAAGGTTTCCCCTGAGGGAGATCAGCTTTTGGTTCAGGCCAGCGATCTGATCGCCGGCGAGCAGATGCAGATCAAGGCTGACATGGTGGTTCTGGCAACTGCCATCGAGCCCGATAAGAGCGCCCGTCCCCTGGCAACGATGCTCACCGCCAGCATGGACACCAACGATTTCTTCACCGAGGCTCATCCCAAGCTCCGTCCCGTGGAAAGCCCCACCGCAGGCGTGTTCCTGTCCGGTGTGTGCCAGGGTCCCAAGGACATTCCCGAGACCGTGGCTCAGGCAGGTGCCGCCGCAGGAAAGGTCATCGGCTTGCTTTGCAAGGATAAGCTGTTAGGAAACCCCTGCGTGGCATCCAGCGATGAAATGCTGTGTAACGGCTGTTCCTGCTGTGAAAAGGTCTGCCCCTACGGCGCCATCACCTATTCCGAGAAGGAATTCCGCATTGCGGGTAAGATGGTGGTGCGCAGAGTCGCATCCGTGAACCCCGCCGTGTGCCAGGGTTGCGGTGCCTGCACCGTGGCTTGCACCTCCGGTGCAATGGACCTGAAGGGCTTCAGCAACAGACAGATTATGTCGGAGGTAGACGCAATATGCAAATAGAAGAAAAGAAAGAATTCAAGCCTCTGATCGTGGCTTTCTGCTGCAACTGGTGCAGCTATGCGGGCGCTGACCTTGCCGGATCGGGCCGAATGACCTATCCCGCAGAGGTGAAGATCATCCGCGTTCCCTGTTCCTGCAGAGTGAACCCGATGTTCATTCTCCGCGCCTTCCAGAGAGGCGCCGACGGAGTCATTCTTTGCGGATGCCACCCCGGCGACTGCCACTATTCCACCGGTAACTACTATGCCAGAAGAAGAATGACGCTTCTTTTCAGCATGCTGGATTATCTGGGCATTGAAAGAGAACGCACCCGTGTGGAATGGGTTTCTGCCGCCGAAGGCGCAAAGTTTGCCAACGTTATGAACGATTTCGTGGCCCAGGTCACCGCCTTGGGAGAAAATAAGAAGTTGGAGGATCTGCGATGCAAAGAACAGAACTGATCAAAAATAAAATTCTCCAACTGCTGGAGAATAAAACCGTTGACCGTGCTCTCGGTTGGAAACGGGGCGAGTTTTTCTACGACAACAGCCCCGCCGTGTTTGAAACGGCAGAGGAGCTGGAGGACTTTGTGTTCGATTCCTTCTGCGGTGCCAATCTCTCCAAGTATCTGGTGAAGGAAGCCAAAAAAGAGGGAAAGATCCTGGTTTGTCTTAAGCCCTGTGATTCCTACAGTCTGAATCAGCTTCTCACCGAGCACCGAGTGGATCGCAGTAAGATCTACGTTTTGGGCATCGGTTGCCCCGGAATGGTGGATATTGATCTGATCCGCGCCCAGGGCATCAAGGGAATCACCTCCGTGAAGGACGACGGGGAGACTCTCACCGTGGAGACTCTCTACGGTACCAAGACCCTTCCCAGAAAGAGCGCCGTTCTCGGCAGATGCACCGTTTGCCGCGGCGGAAAGCACGTGATCTATGACGAGCTGATCTGTGCCGACGAGGAAGCTCCCGCCCGTAACGACCGCTTCGAAAAGGTCGCCGCCCTGGAGAAGATGAGCTCCGAGGAGCGCTTTGCTTTCTGGAGAAGCGAGCTTTCCAAGTGTATCCGTTGCAACGCCTGCCGTAACGCTTGTCCTGCCTGCACCTGCGAAAAGTGCGTGTTCGACAACGATAACTCCGGCATCGCCTCCAAAGCTAACAGCGACACCTTTGAAGAGAATATGTTCCACATCATTCGCGCCTTCCACGTGGCGGGCCGTTGCACCGACTGCGGCGAGTGCTCCCGCGTGTGTCCCGAGAAGATCCCTCTGCACCTGCTTAACCGCAAGTTCATCAAGGATATCAACGAGCTCTACGGTGAATATCAGGCGGGAGAGACCGATGCGGGCAGATCTCCCGTGATGGACTTTGACAAGAACGATGCGGAACCCTCCATTGTACACGAAAGGGGAGGTAATAACGGATGATGAAGATCTCTCTTACCCGGCTTGACAGCCTGTTTGAGCTGATCAGCCAAGGAAAAACCTTGTATCTGCCCATCGAAAAGGCAGGTCAGGTTCAGTTTTATCAGTGGTCTGCCGGCGAGAAGGTGCGTTTGGATGCCCTTCACACCGTGAAATCTCCCAAGGATCTCTTCTTCCCTCAGAGCGAGTGCTACGCCCGCTTTCATCTGAACAAGAACGAGATCAGCGTGGAGGCTCTGCCCACCTGCGACGATCCCTTCGTCCTCTTCGGCGTGCGCGCCTGCGACGCCAAGAGCTTTGAGGTGCTGGACCGTGTGTTCCTCTCCGAGCCCGTGGATGCTCTCTACCGCAGTCGCAGAGAAAACGGCACGGTAGTGACCCTTAGCTGTAACGAGCCCGAGGAAACTTGCTTTTGTAAGGTCTTCGGCGTGGATGCTTCTCAGCCCGGCGGCGACGTGAGCGCCACCATCGTGGGCGACGAGATGATGCTCAACGCCAACACCGAGAAGGGCGAGGCGCTTCTGAAGGCGCTGAAAGACGCACTGACTGAGACGAATGCCGCCGATGAAAAGGCCCTGGAAGACACCAAGGCGCAGATCAAGGCTATCGTGGACCGTCTGCCCTACAGCGATCTGGACGTGAGTGCCTTCGGCGAGGCAAGTGAATTGGAAATGTTCCGATCCGAAAAATGGGAGGAGCTTTCCGAGGCTTGTCTGGGTTGCGGCACCTGCACCTTTGTTTGTCCCACCTGTCAGTGCTACGATATCCGCGATTTTGACAACGGCAAGAGCGTCACCCGTTTCCGTTGCTGGGACTCCTGTATGTACTCTGAGTTCACTCAGGCGGCAGGTCACAATCCCCGCACCACGCAGATGGAGCGCTTCCGTCAGAGATTTATGCACAAGCTGGTGTATTTCCCCAAGAACAACCAAGGAGAATTCTCCTGTGTCGGTTGCGGACGTTGCCTGAAGAAATGTCCCGTATCCCTCAACATTGTTAAGGTCATCAAAGCGTTGGGAGGTAAGAACTGATGAATGAAAACGTACTCGTACCGATCCTGGGCGTCGTGACCGACGTGCGAGTGGACACGCCCGACGTGAAAACCTTCCGCGTGGTGGGTCTGGACGGTAAGAAACCCTTTGAACATATTCCCGGACAGTGCGCCATGCTGTCCATTCCCGGCGTGGGGGAGGCCATGTTCTCCATCACCTCTTCTCCCACCAACCGCGAGTTCATGGAATTCAGCATTAAAAAGTGCGGCTGCCTCACCAATTGGCTCCACCGCATGGAAGCAGGTCAGCAGATCACCATCCGCGGTCCCTACGGCAACGGGTTCCCCGTGGAAAGCGATTTCAAGCACAAGGATCTGGTGTTCGTTGCCGGCGGTATCGGTCTGGCGCCTCTGCGCTCCGTGATCAACTATTGCCGCGACAATCGCGCCAACTACGGTCACATCGACATTGTTTACGGCTCCCGCAGTGCGGACGATCTGGTGGATTATCCCGAGATCGTTAACGAGTGGGTGAAGGGCGAGGATATCAACGTGTACCTCACCATCGACCGTCCTCAGGAGGGATGGGAAGGCCACGTGGGCTTCGTTCCCAACTACGTGAAGGAGCTGGGCTTTGACGTAAACAAAACCGTCATCATCTGTGGTCCCCCCATTATGATCAAATTCACTTTGGCGGGACTGGTGGAGCTGGGCTTTGTGAAAAACCAGGTCTACACCACCATGGAAATGAGAATGAAGTGCGGAATCGGCAAGTGCGGCAGATGCAACATCGGCTCCAAGTATATCTGCAAAGACGGCCCCGTGTTCCGTTGCGATCAGCTGGAGCAGCTGCCCGCTGAATATTGATTATCGAAAAGAGGTACGAACGATATGGAAGATATGGTAAAAGTATATTTGATGGGCAAGCAGTACAGCGTGCCCTCCAATCTCACCATTATGACGGCGATGGAATACGCCGGCTATCAGCTTGTTCGCGGATGCGGCTGCCGTAACGGCTTCTGCGGTGCCTGCGCTACCATCTACCGCATTCACGGCCAGGTGGAGCTGAAGGCTTGTCTGGCTTGCGAGACCAAGGTGCAGGAAGGCATGTACGTTGCCACGCTGCCCTTCTTCCCCCTGGTGAAAAAGGTGTTCGACGTTGAAAAGATCCCCGCCACCCAGGCGGTGATGATGCAGCTCTATCCCGAGATCTACAGTTGCATCGGCTGCAACGCCTGCACCAAGAGCTGCACCCAGAGCCTGAACGTGATGCAGTACATTGCCTACGCTCAGAGAGGCGAGTTTGAAAAGTGCGCCGAGGAGAGCTTTGACTGCGTGATGTGCGGCGTTTGCTCTTCCCGTTGCCCCGCCGGAATTTCTCATCCTCAGGTGGCCATGCTTGCCAGAAGAATCAACGGTAAGTATCTGGCTCCCAAGTGCGAGCACCTTGACAACCGTGTTCAGGAGATCAAGGACGGCACCTTCAAGGATCTGATGGAAGCGATCATGCAAAAGCCCGTCGCTGAAATGAAGGAACTCTATAACAACAGAGAGATCGAGAAGTAAGGAGGAGCGAAGATGTATACCAATCAAAATATGCTTGACTCCATCAAGAAGGTGGAGGCGGCAAGAGAAGCAAACGCTGTCCTGGAACCCAGAAGAATGACAGCCGAGGAGAAGGAAAAGCTCCTGGCAACCTACCATCCCGATTATAAGCAGAGCGAATTTGCCGTTCTGACCGTGGGCCCCAACAAGGGAGAGAAGGTTCCTCTGGAATTGGCAGAGCTCCTCCAGGCCAACAGCCGCGTGAAGGATATGGACATCGACCTTTCCAAGGTGGATTACGACGTGGACGTTCTGGTGATCGGCGGCGGCGGAGCAGGCTCTTCCGCGGCCATCGAGGCAGATAACGGCGGCGCTAAGACCATGATCGTCACGAAGCTGAGAATCGGCGATGCCAACACCATGATGGCAGAGGGCGGCATTCAGGCGGCGGATAAGCCCAACGATTCTCCCGCTCAGCACTATCTGGATGCGTTCGGCGGCGGACACTTTGCCGCAAAGCCCGAGCTGCTGTACCGTTTGGTGAACGAAGCTCCCGAGGCCATTCAGTGGCTGAGCAATCTGGGCGTGGAGTTTGACAAGATGGAAGACGGCACCATGGTCACCACCCACGGCGGCGGTACCTCCAGAAAGAGAATGCACGCCGCCAAGGACTATTCCGGCGCGGAGATCATGCGTACTCTTCGTGACGAAGTGCTCAACAGAGGCATCCCCGTGGTGGATTTCACCGCGGCCATCGAGCTGATCCTTGACGAAAACGGCAAGGCGGCAGGCGCGGTTTTGATGAATATGGAAACCCGCCAGATCAAGATCGCCAGAGCCAAGACGGTCATCATCGCCACCGGCGGTGCGGGCAGACTGCACTATCAGGGATTCCCCACCTCCAACCATTACGGTGCCACCGCAGACGGCCTGGTGCTGGCATACCGCGTGGGCGCAAAGCTGCTCTACGCCGATACTCTGCAGTACCATCCCACCGGCGTTGCATATCCCGAGCAGATCTTCGGCGCTTTGGTGACCGAGAAGGTCCGTTCTCTGGGCGCAAAGCTGGTGAACGTGAACGGCGAAGTGTTCATGCATCCTCTGGAGACCCGCGACGTTTCCGCCGCCTCCATCATTCGTGAGTGCTCCGACCGCGGCAACGGTGTGGAGACTGCACAGGGCGTCGGTCTGTGGCTGGATACGCCCATGATCGAGCTGAAGAACGGCGAGGGCACCATCGAGAAGAGAATCCCCGCCATGATGAGAATGTTTGCTAAGCATAACATCGACATCCGCAAGGAGCCCATCCTGGTGTATCCCACCCTCCACTATCAGAACGGCGGTATCGACATCTCTGCCGACGGTATGAGCGGCGTGGAGAACCTGTTCGTTGCCGGTGAGGCTGTAGGCGGTATTCACGGCAGAAACCGTCTGATGGGTAACTCTCTGTTGGATATCATCGTATTTGGCAGAAATGCCGGTAAGAGCGCTTCCGCAAAGGCCGCCACCATCAAGGAGACGGGCAAGCTCACCCTGGAGCACGTGGAAGCCTTTGAGAAGCAGTTGAAGGAAGCCGGCATCGAGCCCAAAGTGGTTTCTCCCAAGCTTCTTCCCAACTATTCTCACGGCAACCCCGAATTTCAGAAGAAGGATTTCTAAACATAGGAATATTTGATTGCTTCGGGGATCTCTCGTTTGGGGGATCCCCGAAAGAAAGGTTTTGAGCAAATATGAGTTTATTCGGCGGAGTGATCTCCATCAGTAATATTTCCACTTTGTTGTTCGTGGTGTTTACCGTGCTGATGCTGGGCTACGCTCTGGGAAGGATCACCGTGAAGGGGGTCTCTCTCGGAGACGCGGGCGTGTTCATCATCGCTCTTCTTATCGGCGCTTTGTTTTTCAGCGTGGGAGACGCGGGTCTGACCTTCAGCTTCTCTAAGGCTCCCTATGATTTTTCCTCCGGGCTCTCTCTGGTGGAAAGCCTGGGCCTGGTTTTGTTTGTCACCTCCGTGGGCTTCATCGCGGGCCCCAAGTTTTTCGGTAATTTCAAGAGAAACTTCAAGTCCTACGTTCTCATCGGTCTGATTATCATCGTGGCAGGCGGTCTTTCCGCCGCCGCTTGTATCGGCATGGGCGAGGTCGTGGGCTACGGCGGAGAGATCCAGGAGCAAGACGGCTTCGTGGCCATGATCGTGGGCCTTTTGTCCGGCTCTCTCACCTCCACTCCCGCCTTCTCCGCGGCAAAAGCCACCGTGGCAGAGCAGTACCAGGGCTTGGTTTCCGTGGGACACGGAATTGCCTACATTTTCGGCGTGATCGGCGTGGTTCTCTTCGTGCAGTTGGTTCCCAAGCTCTCCAAAGCCAACATGGAAGAAGAAAGAGCCAAACTGGTGGTTTCCCAGGAGGAAGAAAAGAAGTCCTTTGCAGGAAAGCTTTTCTCTATTGATCACATGGGCATTGCGGCCTTCTCCTTGGCCGCCGTTCTGGGCACCGTGTTGGGACAGGTTAAGATTCCTCTGTCCGGAGCCGGCCTCAGCGGCACCTGCTTTTCTCTCACCACCACCGGCGGATGCCTTTTGGTCAGCCTGGTGCTGGGCCATTTCTCCCGCATCGGCAAGGTGAAGATCATGCCCGAGGCAAGCACTCTGAAGCTCTTCCGTGAGCTGGGTCTGGTGCTCTTCCTGGTGGGCGCGGGAATCCCCGGCGGCGCAGAGTTCGTGGAGAACTTTGACATTATGTATTTCGTATACGGAATCGTGATGACCGTGTTCCCTCTTATCGTCGGCTTCTTGTTTGCCAAGTACGTTTTGAAGCTCAGCCTTCTCAACAACCTGGGCTCCATCACCGGCGGCATGACCTCCACCCCCGCTTTGGGAACGCTTATCAGCACCGCAGGCACCGAGGACGTGGCCAGCGCCTACGCTTCCACCTATCCCGTGGCCTTGATCGCCGTGGTTTTGGTTTCTCAGTTTTTGATCTTATTGTTCTAACCATAAAAAGAGGCTCCCGTCGAAAAGACGGGAGCTTTTTTGCATGATGTATGTTACAGTCAGGCTTCTCTTGTTTTCAGATACTCTCCCATATCCCGCACCGCTTGACGAAGGGTTTCGGGTTGGGGAAGCATCACGATGCGGAAGTGATCGTTGTGGGGCCAGTCGAAGCCGCTTCCGGGAACGATCAGAATGTTCTTGGCTCGCAGGAGACCCAAGGCGAATTCCTTGTCGTTTTCAATGTGGAAGCGTTTTTTGTCAAGCTTGGGGAACACGTAGAAGGCGGCGTCGTTGGGGATCACGCTGATCCCTTCGATCTTCTGCAGTTCTTCCACCGTTGCCTTGCTCTGTTCGTAGAGTCTGCCTCCGGGAACGATCATCTCTCGGGTGCTCAGCTCGTCCTCCAGAGCAGCGGGAATCACCGATTGCCCCAAAGCGTTGGAGCACAGGCGCATGGAGCAAAGCTTGAACGCGCCGTTCTTAAATTCCTCCACCAAGCCCTTGGGGCCGCTGGCCACCATCCAACCCACGCGGAAGCCGCAGATCACGTGGGACTTGGAAAGTCCGTTGAGGGTAATCACCAACTGCTTGTCCGTAAGAGAAGCGGTGGCAACGTGCTCCTTGTCGTTGAAAACGAGACGGTCGTAGATCTCGTCGGAAAAAATGGTCAGATCGTGCTCCTCTGCCAACGCCACGATCTGCTCCAACAACTCGCGGGGATAAAGGGCGCCCGTGGGATTGTTGGGGTTGATAATCACGATGGCCTTGGTTTTGGGAGTGATCTTTTGGCGGATATCCTCAATGTCGGGATACCAATTGGAGCTTTCGTCGCAGGTGTAGAACACGGGAGTGGCGTCGGAAAGATACACGGAGTTGGTCCACAGGGAATAACTGGGGGAGGGAACCAACACCTCGTCGCCGATGTACACCACCGTTTGCATTGCAAAAGGAACCAGCTCGCTCACACCGTTGCCCACGAACACGTCGTCCTCGGTGATGCCGTTCACTTGCTTGTTTCGGTGATAAGAGCAGATGGCCGCTCGCGCGGCAGGCATTCCTTTGGGATCGCAGTATGCGACCGCGTTTTTCGCACCTTCAAAAAGTGCTTGTTGAATACTGTCGGGCATTGTGAAGCCGAAGGTAGCGGGATTGCCGGTGTTCAGCCGCAGAACGTCGATGCCCCGCTCGCGCATTTTCATTGCTTCCACGTAGATCGGGCCGCGAATGTCCGAATGAACGTTTTCCATGCGCCGTGCTATCTTATGTGAGCTCACTGTGCTTCCTCCTTTTTCAAAAAATAATGACAATAAATATTATATCATAGGAATCTCTTTTTTGCAACCGAAAATGTAAAAAAAGATAGGAAGGCTTTTGCCTTCCGATCCCAACTTGCCGTGAGTTTATGCCTTGCCGTTGCAGCCCAGAACGTTAACCAGCTTGTGCTTAACGATCTGCTTGATGTTCTCTCTTGCGGGTCCGAGGTACTTTCTGGGGTCAAATTCTGCGGGGTTGTCGTTGAAGTACTTGCGGATGGTACCGGTGAGAGCCAGACGAAGGTCAGAGTCGATGTTGATCTTGCAAACGGAGCTTCTTGCGGCCTGGCGAAGCTGATCCTCGGGAATACCGATGGCGCCGGGCATGTTACCGCCGTTCTCGTTGATCATCTTCACGTATTCCTGGGGAACGGAAGAAGAGCCGTGGAGAACGATGGGGAAGCCGGGAAGACGCTTGGAAACATCCTCCAGAATGTCAAATCTCAGCTGGGGCTTGGTGCCGGGCTTAAACTTGTAAGCGCCGTGGCTGGTGCCGATGGCAATGGCCAAGGAGTCGCAACCGGTTCTCTCAACGAACTCCTGAACGTCCTCGGGACGGGTGTAGGAGCTGTCCTCTGCGGAAACGTTCACGTCGTCTTCCACGCCGGCCAGCGTGCCAAGCTCTGCCTCAACGGTAACGCCGTGAGCGTGAGCGTATTCCACCACCTGCTTGGTGAGAGCGATGTTGTCCTCAAAGGACTTGCTGGAAGCGTCGATCATAACGGAGGTGAAGCCGTCGTCCACGCAGGACTTGCACAGCTCGAAGGTGTCGCCGTGATCCAGGTGCAGGCAGATGGGAAGACCGGTCTCGATGATAGCGGCCTCAACCAGCTTTACAAGGTAGGTACGGTTTGCGTACTTTCTTGCGCCGGAGGAAACCTGAAGAATAACGGGAGCGTTCTCTTCCTTGGCGGCCTCGGTGATACCTTGGATGATCTCCATGTTATTTACGTTGAAAGCACCGATGGCGTATCCGCCCTTGTATGCCTTCTCGAACATTTCTTTGGAACTAACCAGTGGCATATTCGTAATCTCCTTTAAACATAGATTTTTCTTCTGATATTTTATCAGTTTTTTCCATAGAAGTCAACATGAAAAGCAAAAAATGTAAAAATAATTTCTCGTTTTTTTATAAAATCGGGGACGGTTTCTCCGAAACGGGGATTCCGGCGGGTTTTCGCTTGCAAATTTATGGAAAAGAATTGATTTTTTTCCGGGATCGTGGTATACTGTTGGAAACTATCATCGGTAACGATACTATGGATCGAGAGGACTGCTTTTTTGCGCTCCTCTCTCTTTTCAAAAAAGAGGTTGAAAATGAAGATCAGTCAACTGTTTTCCCAATCCCGCCAGATCCTTTCTTTTGAGATCTTTCCTCCCAAAAGAGACGGATCCATTCAAAGCGTGTTTTCCACCATTGAGGAGCTTTCCGATCTGAAGCCTGCGTTTATCAGCGTGACTTACGGCGCCAACGGCAGCGGTGCCAAGGGCACCACCGTGCAGATCGCGGATGCCATCAAAAACCGTTATGGGCTGGAAACCATGGCCCATCTGACCTGCCTGAGCCACGATGCCCATGAGATCGACGAGGTGCTCAAAAGCCTGCAGGCCAGCGGAGTGGAAAATATTCTCGCCCTGCGGGGAGACCGCAGTCCCGACGTGGAGCCCAAGCACGTGTTCTCCCACGCCTGCGACCTGGTGGCCTACGTGAAGTCCCGCGGTGATTTCCACGTCAGCGGCGCCTGCTATCCCGAGGTGCACACCGAGGCGGAGGATGCGGTGGAGGACGTTTTGAATCTGAAAAAGAAGGTGGAGGCGGGAGCGGAGCATCTGATCAGCCAGCTCTTCTTTGATAACACTGCCTTCTATTCCTTTTGTGAACGTTGCCGCATCGCGGGGATCAACGTTCCCATTGAGGCGGGGATCATGCCCGTGACCAACAGTAAGCAGATCCAGCGGATGGTCACCCTTTGCGGCGCATCTCTTCCTGCAAAATTCGTTCGGATCCTCCAGCGCTACGGAGACAATCCCGAGGCGTTGGAAGACGCGGGCATCGCCTACGCCGTGGATCAGATCGTGGATCTTCTTTCCAACGGAGTGGACGGCATTCATTTGTACACCATGAACCGCCCCGAGGTGGCAAGAAAAATCGTGGCCGCCGTGGGCAAGCTGTTCGGCTGATGGACGGGAGAATCTTTTCGGATCCCCGTCGTTGGCGCAAGATGGCGCGGGGCTTTCTGAAAATGAAAAACGCTTCCGAGGATTGTTGCCTGTCTCTCTTTGAAGAGGCGGAGGCTCTTTTGCTCCCGCGGCTTCGCCAAGCGTTCGCCTTTCGGGTGTTTCCCTTGGTGTTCTCTGCCGAGAAAATTCGGGCACGGGGAAGCACTCTGATCCTCACGGGAAACGCCATCCGTTCCCATTTGAAGGACTGCGACCGTGCCGCGTTTTTCTGCGCCACCCTGGGGGCGGGCGTGGAAAGCGCTCTTGCCATTGCCCAAGCCAAGGATATGGCCCTGGCAATGGTTGCGGACGCCGTGGCCTCGGCCCTCACGGAGCTTCTTTGCGACGACGTCCAGGAACAGATCCTTTCCTCTTTAAACGTTGCTCCTTCCCACGCCACCTCCCGCTTCAGCCCCGGCTACGGGGATCTGAGCTTAACGATCCAAAAAGATCTCTTGCAGGTGCTGGATGCCCGGCGCCGCCTGGGAGTCAGCCTGTCCGAGGGCGGCTTGCTTCTTCCGAGAAAAACCGTCACCGCCGTGATCGGCATAAAAAACGAAACCTAAGAAAAACGGGGACGATCCGATGAACTGGAATGAACTGTTACAACGACCCTTTGCTCTGTTGGACGGCGCCATGGGCACCGTGTTGCAGAAAAAAGGTCTGCAGGCGGGGGCAGATCCCGTGCTGTTGTCCTTAACTGCGCCCGAGCTTGTGAAAAGCATCCACGAAAGCTATGTGGATGCGGGGGCGCAGGTGATCTACACCAATACCTTCGGTGCCAACCGCTATAAGCTCAAGGACGGGGAAAAGGTGGGAGAGGTCATCCGCGCTGCCGTCAGAATCGCCAAGGAAGCGGCGGGTGACAAGGCGCTGGTGGCGCTGGATATCGGCCCCATCGGACAGTTGATGGAGCCCGCGGGCTCCTTGCGCTTTGAAGAGGCCTACGATATTTTCCGTCAGATGCTCTCTTATAGTGAGGGAGCGGATTTGGTGGTGTTTGAAACCTTCACCGAGCTTTATGAATTGAAGGCGGCGCTTTTGGCCGCCGTGGAAACCACCGACCTTCCCGTGATCTGCTCCATGAGCTTTGAGGAAAACGGCAGAACCTTCACGGGCACCTCTCCCGAGGAAATGGTCCTCACCCTGGAGGGCTTGGGCGCTTCGGCACTGGGGATCAACTGCTCCCTGGGCCCCAAGGAACTGGCGCCCTTGGTGAGTAAGCTCTGCCGCTTGAGCGCCCTTCCCGTGTTCGTGAAGCCCAACGCCGGCTTGCCCGACCCCGTGAGCGGGGAATACCGTCTGAGCCCCGAGGAGTTTGCAAGGGAGCTTTCCCTTCTTTCCCGTTGCGGCGCCAAGCTGTTCGGCGGATGCTGCGGCACCTCTCCCGAGCATATTGCCGCGGTGAAAAGAGAACTGAGCAAAAGCTTTTCCTGCCTTTCCCGTCCTCGCCAAACGCAAGAGCTTTTGCCCGCCGTTTGCTCGGGCACCAAAACCGTGGTGATCCAAGGGCCTTGTATCATCGGAGAACGGATCAATCCCACGGGGAAAAAGAAAATGAAAGAGGCGCTTCTGGCAGGGGATATGGAGTATATCCTCTCCCAAGCCGTGGAACAGACCGGGGCGGGAGCGCAGATCTTAGATGTGAACGTGGGCTTGCCGGGAATCGACGAGGCCGCCATGATGGTGCGCGCCGTGAAGGCCATTCAATCGGTGAGCGATCTTCCCCTCCAGTTGGATTCCTCCTCGCCTGAGGCGCTGGAAGCGGGGCTTCGGGTGTGCAACGGAAAAGCCATCGTGAATTCCGTGAACGGCAAAAAGGAATCCTTACAAACCGTGTTGCCTCTGGTGAAGCGCTACGGCGCTTGCGTGGTGGGCTTGACGCTGGACGAAGAGGGCATTCCCAAAAAGGCCGAGGGGCGCTTTGCCATTGCCCAAAAGATCGCTCTTGCCTGTGATAAGATGGGCATCCCCAGAAGGGATCTGTTCATCGACTGTCTCACCCTCACCGCCGCCACCGACCAGGAAAACGCCTTGGAGACCTTGAAGGCGCTGAAGCTTTGTAAGGAAAAGCTGGGGGTGAAAACCGTGCTGGGAGTGTCCAACATCTCCTTCGGTCTGCCCGCAAGAGAGCTTCTCAATCAGAGCTTTCTCACCATGGCGCTCTACGCGGGCCTGGATCTCCCCATTCTCAATCCCAACAACGCCGCAATGGCGGGTGCCGTGCGGGCGTATCGCGCTTTGGCCGCCTGGGATAAGGACAGCGCGGATTACGTTTCCTGCTATACTCAGGCACAGCCCGGCGATGCTCCCTTGAAGGAGCAGGAATATTCTTTGGAATACTGCCTGGAAAACGGCCTGCAAAAAGAGGCGCAAAAGGCCGCCGCCCTGGCACTGGAAAGCCAAGCCCCCCTGGAGGTGGTGAACGGCAGGATCGTTCCCGCCCTGGATCGGGCAGGGGAACTCTTTGAGGCGGGGAAGATCTTCCTGCCCCAACTGA